>CBRGMJ010000001.1:0-16273 GCA_967797525.1 uncultured bacterium
CACGCCCGGCGGCGGTGGACGCCAGTGTGTTGGCCAGACGGGCGAAGTTAGGTGCAAACGCGATGCCGATGGCGATCACGGCCCCATGCGCGCCGGGACCGACGATCGCCGTCACAAAAATGGCCAGCAGGATCGGGGGAAAGGCCAGCAAGATCTCGATCACCCGCAGCCCAACGGCGCGCGCCCGCCCGCCGAGCACGCTGACGACGGCGCCAAAGGGAAACCCGATGACGGCGGCGGTGGCAGTCGCGGCCAGGGCCAATCCCAATGACAACCGAGCGGCAGTCAGCGTTCGGGCCAGAATGTCGCGGCCCAACCGGTCGGTGCCAAAGGGGTGCTCGGGTGACGGTCCCTCGCCCCCCCGGGCGACATCCATGGCGCGCGCCTGCGATCCCCACATGATCGGTCCGGCGACCGCCAGGATCATGAGCAGCGTCACCGCCCCGAGCGCGGCCGCGCCGGTGGGCGCGCGTACGACTGCGCGGACGATGTGGCCGACGTTCGAACCCGCCGGGATCACGCTGTGCGAATGACCGAACGGGGATCGACCAGACCCAGCAGGACGTCGACAAGGGTGTTGACCAGCACGACGGCGATGCCCAGCATCAGGATGACGCCCTGGATCACGGGATAGTCCCGCGACAGGACGCCCTGCACGACGGCGGTGCCCAACCCCGGCCACGCAAAGACATTTTCGACGATCACGGCACCACCCAGCAGCCCCGTAAACAGCAGGCCCCCGATCGTCAAAGCGGCGGTCAGCACGTTGGGCAGCGTGTGTCTGAGGTAGAGTAGGCGCGCGGGCAGGCGTTTGCTCCGCGCCGTGCGGATATAGTCCTGCGCCAGGACGTTGAGCGTTTCGACGCGCACGATGCGCGCCAGCACCGCGATCGGACGGAGGCTGATTGCGACGGCCGGCAGCACGATCGCCAGCCGCTCGTCCGAGCCGGCGACGGGCAGCCACCGCAGCCAGACCGCGAAGACAAACGCCAGAAAGGTCGAGGCCAGGAATTCGGGTAGCGCGCCGCCGGCGCTCGTGACGGCCGCGAAGATCACTTCGGCCCGGCGGTGCCGGCCCTCTCTGGTGAAGCCTCCTGCCGCCATGCCGAGGGGCACGCTCAGCGCCATCACGAGGAGGAGGGCGACCGCGGCCAGTTGCACCGTTTTGGGCAGCCGATCACCGATCAGCGTGGTGACGGGCTCATTCGTGACGAAGGAGTGCCCAAAGTCCAAGCGGACCGCGCGGCGGGCGTACGTCGCAAACTGGACGAGCAGCGGCTTGTCGAGACCGAGCGCCACCCGGATCCGCTGCACGTCTTCCTGTGACGCGTCGAGACCGGCGATGGTCCGCGCGGGGTCTCCGGGAATCAGCCGGACGATGAGAAATGAAGCGAAGAGCAGGGCCGCCAGTACGATCCCCAGGCTTCCTGCGCGTCGCAGCAGAAAGCCACGCACCCTACGGTCTCTTTTTGATCGAGAACGGGTCGATCACGCTCTCCGCGAACATCCTAAACTCGAGCCCTCGTCCGAACACCTGGGTGACGCGCGCGACGAGCGGCACCACGTCTACGTTCCGCAGGAGCACGGCCTGCGATTGCACCCAGTGGACGCAGCGTCCGACCCCGGTGGTCGTGCGCCCTGCTTCGGCCGCGGTGTTGTACTCCTCGTTGCGGATGTGCGCGAGATTCGTCCCGTTGGGCGGCGTCGGGCCGCTCACGAATGCAGTAATGGTGTTGGGGCTCGGCATCGGCGGGCCAAACGGGAACGACGTGACATCCCAGTCGCCCGATCCGAAGTAGATGGTGGTCAGCGTGCCGAACTCGACCACCTGCAGCTGGGCGGCCACGCCGACCTTCTGCAGCGCCTCGAAGAGATACTCGGGTCCCGCATTTTGCGCCGGGTAGCCCAGTACCTTTACACTGAGCGGTTTGCCATCCTTGACCAACTTGCCGTCCGCGGCGGCAGTCCACCCCGATCGCTGCAGCGCAGCGCGCGCTTCGTTGGGGTCGTACCGGGGAACGAGATCCTTCGTGGCGCGGTTGAAACAGTCCACCTTGGACGTAAAGAAGTTGGTCACCGGCTTCGCCTGACCGGCGTAGGCGGCCTTGTTGTACCCCTCGCGATCGATGGCCATCGCCATCGCGGTCCGTAGCGCCCGATCGGCGCCCGGCCGCCCCTCAGCCTGATTGAACAACAGATAGTCCGTGCCGAACGACACCGACTCCGTCCGCGTGAGCGTCTTGTTGATGATAACCCGATCCAGGTCGCGGCCCGAGATGCCGGCGATGTCGAGCCCGCCGGCCAGCAGCAGGTTCGCGGCCGTGGTCGTGTTGCTCACCAGCCGGTATGTGACGCGCTTTGGCAGCGCGTCCAATGCCGCTGCGTCCTTTGGCGCCCACTTGTAGTCGCTCCGTGCGACAAGCGTATAGCTGCTCGCGCGGATGGACTGGTCGAGGACGTACAAGCCGCTGCCAAACGATTTCGCGCCGAGCGCCTCCTGGTCCCGAAGACCCGCGGGGCAGACGATCGCGGCCCACGGCATCGCCAGTCCGAGCAGGAGGTCGCTGAACGGACGGTTCAAAGTGATCGTCACCGTGCCGGCTGCGTCATCCGCGGCGACTGTGAACCCACCCACGCCAAAGGTCCGCACGGCGTAGGGGGCGCGCGTGTCGGGAGCGCCAAGCCGCCGCAGCGACCCGGCGACACCGGACGCGGTCACTTTGGTCCCATCCGAGCAGGTCGCATCGTTTCTCAACGTCAGGGTTGCGGTGGTGGGCGTGACCTGCCACGACGTCGCCAGATACGGCACGATCTTGCCGTTTGCGTCGACGCTGACCAATCGGTCGTACATCGACATCGCAAATTGATAGCCGATCGTGCTGCGGGTCCGGTGCGGATCGAACGTATCGACATCGCCGCCCAGCCGGATAGTCACCCGTTCCACCGTTTGAGCGGCGCCGGCCGCTTGGCGTCCCGGAACGAGGAATGGCGCGAGCGCCACCAACAGCGCCGCCGTCACAAGCGCGAGCCACCGGTCTGGACGAGCCATAGACCTCTCCCCCCACGTCTCGACACTGACGGTCGGTACAGCGTTCGATGGTCTGCCGCCCGCCACCTGTGCCCACGGCGCAGGGACTCGCCTACCCACAGCGAACGTCGCACTGAGCGGTTTCTGCACACTTCATCGCTCGGCGGGCGGGTGGGAAGATGGCGTCTCTGCCAGGCGGGACGGTCACCTTCCTTTTTACCGACATCGAGGGATCGACGCGGCTCCTGGGCCACCTCGGCGACGCACGGGGATCCAACATTGCCGTCCAGCACCGGCAATTGCTGCGCGCCTGCATCGCCGCCGGCGGCGGTCTCGAGTATCAGGATCAGGGTGACGGATTCCTGATCGTGTTTGAAAGCGCCCGCGCCGCCCTGCTCACGGCCATTGACATCCAGCGCGCCATCGCCGCGCACCCGTGGCCCCCGGACGTCCAGGTGCGCGTGCGCATGGGACTGCACACGGCCGAAGTCGTCGTCGCCGGTGGTGAATACTACGGTCTGGGGATCCACAAGGCCGCCCGGATCTGCGCAGCGGGTTGGGGCGAGCAGATCCTCGTGTCCGAGACGGCTATGTCAGTGCTCGAGAACAACCTGCCGGTCGGCGTCACCCTCCGCGATCTGGGAGCGTATCAGCTCAAGGACCTTGAACGGCGCGAGCGGCTCTTTCAGGTGGTGCATGCGGATCTGCGCCAGCAGTTCCCGCGGCCGAGAACGCTGGATAGCCTGCCCAACAACCTCCCCCGGCAGTTGACCAGTTTCATCGGACGTGAGCGAGAGATGGCAGAGGTGAAGCGGTTGCTCCTGTCTTCCGATCGGCGACTGCTGACGCTGATCGGCTCGGGTGGCTGCGGGAAGACCCGCCTGGCGACACAGGTGGCCGCGGAAGTGGCCGATGCGTTCGAAGACGGCGCGTGGCTGGTGGAACTGGCCCCGCTGTCGGAGCCCTCGCTCATCGCCGAGGCGGTGGCCGGCGCGCTGAACGTCCATGAGCAGTATGGGCGCCCGATTCGGGCCACCCTCATGGCCGAACTCCGGTCGCGGGAACTCCTTTTGGTGATGGACAATTGCGAGCATCTGGTGGCTAGCTGCGCCCGGCTGGTCGAGGACCTGCTACACGCCTCTGGGCGTCTGAAGATCATCGCGACGAGCCGCGAACCCCTGGGCATTGGCGGCGAGCAGCTCTGGCGCGTGCCGTCGCTCTCACTCCCAGATGTGGATCACGCGCCGATCGAGATTGTTCGGGCGACCGAAGCGGCGCACCTCTTCGTCGATCGCGCGCTGGCGGTCAACCCCGCATTCCATCTGACGGAACAGAACGCCCCGACGGTGGCTCGGATCTGCCGGCGGCTCGACGGTATCCCTCTGGCCATCGAGCTGGCGGCGGCGCGGGTCAAGGTGCTCTCGGCCGAACAAATCGCCGCGCGGTTGGACGATCGGTTCCGTTTGCTCACCGGGGGCGGCCGTACCGCTCTCGCGCGGCAGCAGACGTTGCAGGCGCTGATGGACTGGAGTTACGACCTCCTGGAACCGCCCGACCGCACGCTGCTGGGGCGATTGTCGGTCTTCGCGGGTGGGTTCACCCTCGAGGCGGTTGAAGCCGTCTGCGCAGGTGAAGGCGTCGATGAGACCGACCTCCTGGATCTCGTCACGTCGCTGGTGAACAAGTCACTGGTGATGGCCGCGATCAGTGAAGGGGCGACGGCAGAGGCGCGGTACTGGCTGCTGGAGACGGTCCGGCAATACGGGGCCGACAAACTCCGCGGGGAGGGTTCAGCGGTTGTGTGGCACGACCGGCACCGCGACTACTTCCTCACGCTCGCCGAGCGCGCGGAGCCGGAACTGCACGGGCCCGAACAGGCCGCGTGGCTGGCCGGGCTGGAGACCGAACTCGACAACTTGCGCGCCGCGATGGACTGGTGCAAGAAATCCGGGCACACGCAGGCGTGGCAGCGTTTCGCCGGGGCGCTGTGGTGGTTCTGGGACATGCGCGGGTCTCTGCAGGAAGGGCGCGAATGGCTCGAGGGTGCGCTGGCCGCCGACGACGGCGGCACCATCGCGCGGGCCAAAGCCCTCGACGGAGCTGCGGCGCTGGCCTGGCACCAGGGCAACCTCGAGCGCGCGGTGGTGCTGGCCAATGAAGCCGTTGCGCTCTGCCGCGCCTTGGGCGACCAACATGGGATCGCCTATTCCCTGGGAATCCTCGGACTCGTGCCGCTCCTGCAAGGCGAGTACGAGCGGGCGGCGCAGATCTTCGAAGAGAGCTTGGCCATCTGGCGAGACCAGGGGCAACCGTGGGAACAGGCGGTCATGCTCACGTTGCTCGGGCAGACGGCATATTCGCAGGCGGATTTCCGCAGGGCCGTTGCGCTGTGCGAAGAAGCGCTGGCGCTCTCCCGCCGCGCGGGTGATCGATGGGGGGTTGCCTGGGCGCTGACGCATCTGGCCAACGCGGTGACCGGACTCGGGCAGGAAGTCCGCGCCGCGGAACTGATCCAGGAGAGCATCGAGCTCTCGCGGGCCATGAAGAACAGACCTTTGCTGGCGTGGTCGCTGCACACCTTGAGCCGGATCCTGATCGGGCAGGCCGACCTCGAGCGCGCAAAGGTGCTGCTGCTGGAATCGCTGACGCTGCGATGGGAGCAGGGTGAAACCTGGGGCGTGGCCGAGTGTCTCGAAGGGTTTGCCTACCTCGCGGTGGCGGTACACGATCATGGACGCGGGGTCCGCCTGTTTGGGGCAGCGGCCGGCTTGCGTCAGACCATCGGCTTCCCGCTGCCGGCCGCGGACAGACGCTCGTGGGAGAGCGCCTTGATCACCTGCCGGCAGGTGATCGGCGACAGCGCCCACGCGGCGGCCTGGGCGGACGGTCAGCGCATGACGCTCGACGAGGTCGTCGCGTTCGCCCTCGAACGTCAACTCCAACACATCATCTGATCCGCCTCAACTCAAGGAGGGCCTCTGGCGGCTCACGGTGATGAGATGCCTTCGCTCAACCGCGCGGGGTCGCGGATGACCATCTTTCGCTCGCGCACATCGATCACCCCCTGAGCCCGCAGCGATGCCAGCGCACGGTTGACACGCTCACGGGTGGCTCCGACCATCGTGGCCAGTTCGCCCTGGGTGACATCGACATTGATGAGGACGCTCCCGTCCTCCTTGACGCCGTACCGGTGCGCGAGGTCCAGCAAGACGTGTCTGACGCGCGCGTGGACATCAAAAAACGCGAGCGTTTCCGCATAGTGCATGAGTTTGCGCGTCCGGGTGCTCAGCAATTCCAAGAGGGCGCCGGCCATCTCCGGCGACCGTGACAGTTGGCCCTGAAAATCCGGCCGCGCCAACGTATACGTCACGCAGTCTTCCTCGGCAAACGCGCTGGCCGATCTCGGCAGACCGTCGAGCAGCGCCATCTCGCCGAAACACTCGCCGGGCCCCAGCGTATCGACGGTGATCTCCTGTCCGCTCTCAGCCGACCGGAAGATCCTGACGCGCCCCGATTCAACCACGTACAGGGCATCGCCCGCCTGATCCTGATGGAAAATGATGGTCTCCTTGCGGAAGGTGCGGCGGCGCAGGTGCGCGGCGAGCCCCGCCAGCGCGTCCTCGTTGAGATCCGCGAACAGCGACACCCGCCGGAGCAGACTCACCGGGTCTGGAACCACGTGGAATCCCTTCTGGCCTGTCGTATAATCCCCTGCGTGACTCACCTTCCCCTCACCGCCGTGATATTTGATCTCGGCGGCACGTTGGTCTATCCGACGACGACGTCACACGACAACGCCGCGCACCTGCAGGCTTGGCTGCACATGCGAGGGTTACCGCGTGAGCTCGACGCGGCTATTCGGGATGCCCGCCGCTGGATGTGGGAGATGACCCAGGCGACCGGCCGGCAGCATACGACCCAGGAAGCCATCCGCCGGGCATTCGAGCAGATGGACCTGCCCGCGCCCAACCACACATTTGTCGCAGAAGCCGAGCAGGTCTTCTTCCACCCCGAGTTGACCGGGTATCGTCCGTTTCCGGGGGCGCTGCCGCTCCTGCGGCGGCTCGCCGCGGCGCGCGTACGGGCGGGCTGCATTTCCAACTCATCGTCGCACTGGCTGATCGAACGGATTGTGGATCACCTGGGGTTCAAGCCCTTCTTGGACGTCGTGGTGTCTTCGGCCGGGTACGGGCGAGTAAAACCGGACCCCGGCATCTTTCGCGCCGTGCTGAATCGCTGGAATATCCCACCCGCCCGAGCGGCGATGGTCGGAGACACGCTGGAGGCCGACATCGCGGGGGGCCGCGGGGTGGGCATGCGGACGCTGTATGTCACTATGGCGCCCAACCCAGACAATGTTCATCATCGTCACGTCATCGCTGACGCCGACGCCGCCACACTGGCCCACGCCGAACGCGTGCTGTTTGGATGGTTGGCACACGACTGAACGGCGCCGGGCTGACCGGAGCGCTGACCTTCCGGCGTTAGAGTTCGCGCGCGCGACCGGCGTTACCGGAGGCGGCGCCTGCGGCATTGATGAGATGCTGCAGCGCCGCTTCCGCTTTTCCCAGCAGATCGTCGCGCACGAGCAGGTGATCGTAGTGAAAGGAGGACAGCACGCCGACGGGCACCCCGGCGTCGGCCAGCGCGCGTGTCACCGCAGCCAGGTATCCAATAACCTGCCAGTCGAGGCGGACCTCGAGCGTGATCATCCGGTACCCTGCCTCCTCCGTTGCGCCGGGAAAGACACGCCGCACCCTGGTCCACTCGTCGGTCGCCAACACCGCCGTCAACTCATCCGCGCCGATCTGCACAAACAACGGCGCGTGCACCTCGGCGATGGCCTGGCGCAGTGTGGATTCGAACCGGACCGGGACAGATACGATGACGAACGTCCGGGGATCGACCCGAACCCGGGTCTGCGCCAGCAGGTGCGCCAGGTCGCCGGGCCCCGCGTCAGCGACCCGCACGCAGGGCCTGATCGAAGTCCGCAATGAGATCGTCGCTATCCTCGATGCCCACCGACACGCGTATCAGACCGTCGCTGATGCCCGCGCGCTCGCGGTGCTCCTTCGGAATATCTACGCTCGTCGTTGATGCCGGGTGGGTGACGAGCGTCTCTGTGCCACCAAGACTGACCGCCATCTGGCCGACGCGCAGCGACTCGACGCACCGCACGCCGGCCTCATATCCTCCTCTGACTTCGAACGACAACATACCCCCGAAACCGCGCATCTGTCGCTGGGCGATGGCGTGCCCGGGATCGGACGACAGCCCCGGATAGTTGACACGCGCGACCCGCGGGTCCGCCGCCAGAAACTCGGCCAGCCGCCGTGCGTTGTCGTTATGGCGCTCGACGCGCAGGCCCAGCGTCTTGAGCCCGCGCAGCAGCAGCCAGGCGGCGAACGGATCGAGCACCGGGCCATAGATCCGCAGAAAGTGTCTGGCCCGCGCGACCAGATCGGCGCGGCCGGCAATCACGCCCGCCGAGACGTCGGCGTGACCGCCGAGATACTTGGTCGCGCTGTGCGCCACGAGGTCGACCCCGAGAGTGCAGGGTCTCGTGTTGTACGGCGAGGCAAAGGTGCTGTCGGCGATCGTGACCGCGCCCAGACGGCGGGCCAGCGCCACGACGGCCGCGATGTCGGTGATCTGGATCAATGGGTTGTTCGGCGTCTCGATGTAGAGGAGTCGGGTGCCGGGCCGCGCCGCGCGTTCATAAGCGGCGATGTCGATGGAATCGATGAGCGTGACCTCGACGCCTTGCCTCGGCAGGATCTCGTGGAAGATCTGGAACGTCGCCTGATAGACGGCGCGGGGCGAGACGACGTGCGTCCCGGGGTCGGCGACGGCCAGGATGGCCATGGCCATCGCCCCCATCCCGGAGGCGGTGGCGAGGGAGTCGTCGGCCTCTTCGAGCAGCGCCATCCGCTCCTCGAACAGCCGCGTGGTGGGGTTGCCCCACCGCGTGTAGTACCAACCGGTGCCGCGGTCCTTGCCGAGCAGGGCGCCGTCGGCGACCGAGTCATACGAGAACGTCGACGTCTGGTAGATCGGGTGGCTGACCGACTTGAGCGGATCCCGCACGGTGCCGCCGTGAATCGCGCGGGTATGAAAGCCTCTCGTATCTTTCATGCACGTCCCTCCATGCGCGGTCGGAACGCTTGCTGCTTCAGTCCGCGCCCGAAAAACCCTCCAGGCGCACTACCTTGCCGAAGCGTCGGAGCGCCATTCCGCCACAAGGATGCCCATGAGGATGAGCCCTGCCCCCGCCGCCTGCCGGCCCGTGAGCGCCTCTCCGAGGAGCCAATACGCCAGCAGCGCCGCGGCCACGGGCTCGAAGGTGAACATCAAGCCGGTGTGCGACGGCGTCGTAAACCGCTGGGCCCACGATTGAACGAGCAAGGCGCCGGCAGATGCCGTCACGGCCATGAAGGCGATGGCGGCCCAAATGGCGGGGCTTGCCGACGCAATCGCCGCGCCCGGGTGCTCGGTCAGCGCCACGATGGCGCCGAGCACCGCGACCGGGATCGCCTGCGCGAGCGCGAACACACGGTGGTCGAGCGCCGGAGCCAACCGTCCTACCAGCACGATGTGGGCGGCAAAACAGACGGCGCACACCAGGACGAGCAGATCTCCGATCCGCACCGCCAATGGTCCTTCCATCGCCAGGAGCCCGAGGCCGACCGTCGCGGCGGCAATGCCGACCAACACCAGCGGCCGCGGCGCGCGGCGCAGCCACAAGCCTGAGATGATGGGAACCATAATGACCGACGTGCCGGTGATGAATCCGGCCTGTGAGGCCGTGGTCATTCGCAGCCCGAGCACCTGGAATGCATAGCCGAGGAAGAACATAACGCCGACGGCCAGCGCCTGGATCCACAGCGGCCCCAGGGACATCGACGCCGCGGTTGATTCCCGGCGCGGCTTCGATGAGAGCAGCAGCAGCGCAATACTGGCCAGGGAGAACCGCATCGTCAAGTAGGTGAATGGAGGCAGCGCGGTGAGAACAATCTTTCCCAGCGGAAACGTCAACCCCCAGGCCGCTGCCACCGCCAGGAGCGCGGCATCGGCCGCGAGGCGACGGGTGTTCTGGGGCGCACCCATGGCGCCCATCATAGCAGGGCGCGCGAAGGCACGGAGGAACTAGTGTACGTGACGGTCTCGACCGACGGGTGGATCACGCTCGGCATTCTGCTCGCCGCGCTGGCGGCGTTTGCATGGGGCCGTCTGCGGGCCGACGTGATCGCGCTCTCGACGGTCCTGGCGGTGGGACTGACCGGCGTCGCGACACCCAACGCCGCCTTCGCCGGTTTCGGCGATCCCACCGTCGTCACTATTGCGACCCTCTTCGTCCTCAGCGCGGGGCTCGAACGCACCGGCATCGCCTACCGGCTGGCACGATGGCTGATGCGCACCGTCGGCGTGGGTGAAGTGGTGCTCATCGTCACGTTCATGGCGCTGGCCGGGATCCTGTCGAGCGTGATGTATCACATGGCGGCGATGGCGATGCTGCTCCCGGTCGCCCTGGCCATCTGCCGCGAGACCGGTCTGAGTTCGTCGCGGCTGCTCATGCCGCTGGCGATCGGGGCGCGGTTGGGTGGCGGGCTCACGCTCATCGGCAAGCCCTCAAACGTGATCGTGAGCGGGCTGCTGGTCAAAGCCGGGTACGCGCCGCTCTCGTTCTTCGCGTTCTTCCCGGTGGGCATCGCCATGCTGGTCGTCGGCGTGATCTTCATGGCCATCTACGGCCGGAAGTTGCTGCCGACCAGGGTGACCGGACGATTCGCGTCATCGGGGCTGGCGTGGCGGGACCTCCACGAGACATACCAGTTGCCGGAGCGCTTGTTCCGTCTCCGTGTTGACGCCGGCTCGGCCCTGAACGGTCAAACGTTGGAGCAGTCGTCCTTGGGCAAGGCCTTTGGCATCACCGTGCTCGCCGTGGCGCGTGGCAGGCAACGGATTCACGCCCCGTCGCGTCGCGAAGTGATCCGCCCGGGGGACATGTTACTCGTCGAGGCGCGCCCCGAGGCGCTCGATCGCCTGGGCCCGCACGGGTCGGTCAGGATCGAGCCGGAGCCCGGCGCCGAGGATGGCTTTTTTACCGAGGATGAGGCGGGGCTCGCGGAAGTCGTGCTAGCACCCCGCTCGGAGCTGGCCGGCAAGAGCCTGCGCGAACTGGGTTTTCGCGCGCGCTACTCGCTAAACGTCGTCGCCATTTGGCGCGACGGCCGATCGCACCGCACGGGGTTAGCCGACGTGCCGCTGCAGTTTGGCGACGCGCTGCTCGTGCAGGGTCCACGCGAGCGGATTCGCGAGCTTGGACAGGAACCGGACTTCATCCCGTTGAGCGAGCCCGGTCCGATGCGCACGTCGCGGATGGTCTTCGCCCTGATCGCCGCGGCGGCGCTGATCGCGCTCGGGGCCACCGGGCTCACCCCGATCAGCGTGGCGGCGCTGCTGGCCGCCGGCATCGTGGTGATCGGTGGCTGCGTCACGGCTGAAGAAGCCTTCAGGGCGGTGGATTGGCCCACGGTGATCGTGACGGGGAGCCTCCTCCCCCTGGGTCTGGCGCTGCAGACCACGGGCGCGGCCGCGGCGATCGCCGGCGGCCTGGTGTCGCTTGCCGGCCACGAGCGGCTCGCGGCTCTCGTGTTGATCTTCCTGGCGCAGTTCGCGATCGGACAGGTCGTGCCGGCGGTACCGGCCACGATCCTGATGGGGCCGATCGCGCTCGGCACGGCCACCGCGCTGGGCGCCAACCCCGTACCGTTCATGATCACGGTGGCCTCCGCGACCTCGGCGACGCTCCTGACCCCGCTGTCCCATCCGATCAGCCTGATGGTCATGGGGCCGGGTGGATACCGGTTCGCCGACTACACACGGGTCGGCGCCCCGCTGGCCGCGTTGCTGACGGTCACGCTGCTGGGTATCGTCGCGTTGCTCTGGCCGCTCTAACGCAGGGCTCGACCGCGCGCCCAGAGAAGAACAGCAGACCCATGCGGCTGGGCGCGCACGTGTCGATCAGCGGCTCGCTCGATCTGGCGGTGGATCGCGCACAGGCGTTGGGTTGCGAGTGCCTGCAGATCTTCTATGGATCGCCGCGCCAGTGGCGGCTGATCTCCTACAGCGATGAGGTCATTGCGCGGTTCGCGCGGAAATGCCGCGCGGCCCACCTCGATCCCCTGGTTGCGCACGGCGCCTATCTGGTCAACCTGGCTACGCCGAATCGTGAGTACCGGCGCAGGTCGGTCGCGTCGCTGCTCGCCACCGCCCGCGGCGTCGAGCGCCTCGCGGGTCTTGGTGCGGTCACGCACTTTGGCAGCCGAATGGGCGCGTCCAGACGGGACGCGCTCCGGAGGATCGCCCGATCGGTCCAAGAGGTCTTGGGCGCCACCGACCGGGTGATGGTGCTGTTGGAGAACAGCGCGGGCGCCGGAGGCTCCGTAGGGGCGACCTTTGAGGATTTCGGCGACATCGTCGACCTGCTCGGCGGCGAGCCCCGCGTCGGCGCCTGCTTGGATACCGCACACCTCTTCGCAGCCGGTTGGGATCTGCGGCAGCGCGAGGGCGTCGACGCGATGGTCGATGCGTTCGACCGCGCCGCCGGATGGGAACGGGTCCGCGTGCTGCACCTCAACGACTCGAAAGAGTCGCTCGGCTCGCACCTCGACCGGCACGAAAACATCGGTGAAGGATATCTGGGGATCGACGGCTTTCGAGCAATCGTGACCCACCCGCTCCTCCGGACGCTGCCCGGGATCATCGAGACGCCGGGGTTCGATCAGCAGGGACCCGACCGCAAGAACCTGGGGCGCCTGAGGCGGTTGCGCGGTGACCGCGTCCGGCCCGCGCGTCGAGCCGCGGCTCGCAGAGGTGTGTCGTGACCGACCGGTACATCGAGGTCATGGGCGCGCGGCTGCGCTACCGCCGCGAGGGCCGGGGCCCCAACGTGTTGCTGGTCCACGGTCTGGGCGCATCGCTGGAAACCTGGAACTGGACGATCCCAGCGCTCCGCGATTCGTACGCGACGGTCGCAGTGGACTTTCCGGGGTTTGGACGGTCGGAGGCGCTCGACTCAGCTCTGACACCCGCAGGCGCCGCCCGAGTCGTGCTGTGCGTCATGGATGCGCTGGAGCTACGCACCACGGCCATCATCGGTTCATCGCTTGGGGGCGCGATCGCCACGCTGGCCGCCGGCACGACCCCTGAGCGATTCACCGCGGTGGTCCTCGCGGACCCCGGCGGCTTCGATGCCGGGTTGAACCCGCTGCTACGCCTGCAAACGATCCGGGGACTCGGCGAGGCCATCACGTCGCTGGCGAAGTTTGCGCCGCGCCGGACGCTCGGCTTGGCGTTCCACAACCCGCGCCGCATCCCTGACGAGTTGGTCGACGTGACGCGCAAGAATGCCAAGCGCGCGGTGACGGGCCGCACGTACCTGCGCGCGCTCCGGGCCGCCGCAACACTGGATGGTGTGAGGCTCGAGCAAATCCACAGCGTGCGCCTGGCGGCCGCCAGGATCACCGCGCCGACGCTGGTCGTTTGGGGAGACAGAGACCGGGTCATCCCGCTCGATCAGGGGAGGGTCGCGGTACAGACGATTCCCGGCGCCCGGCTCGTTGTGATTCGCGGGGTCGGACACCTGCCGCTCGTAGAGGATGCGGAGGCCTTCAACAGCGCCGTCTCGGCGTTTCTCTCGCAGGCCGTGCACCGGACGTCGACGGTTGTTGGACGATGACCGAGATTGCGTGCGCGTACCACGGCGACCGAACTGCCCTGGCCTATTGTTCGGGATGCGGCAAACCCCTGTGTAACCAGTGCGTCGTGCGAATGACGGCGGGCAACTACTGCGAGTCATGCGCGAATACCCCCGATCACCGGCCGGCGGGGCGGGCGGCGGGGCGTTCGCGGCTATTACTGTGGATCGGTCTGGCGGTGCTGGCGCTCGGCGGATATATCATCACGCGTCTGCTCTAGCGGGCGGCACCGGAGCTGAACGGAAGCCTGTGCGACGAGGGAGATTCATGCGACAGAAGATAACCAGGCAAACCGACGCGACCTTGAGACGGTGGCTCGTGTGGCTCATCCGCGAAGGCAACGCGCATGTGCCGTTCGACCGGGCGGTCGCCAGAATGCCGGCCCGGCTGCGCGGGAAGATCCCTGCCGGGCTTCCGTACTCTCCCTGGATGCTGCTCGAGCACATGCGGATCTCCCAGTGGGACATCCTGGATTTCTCACGCAACCCAGGGTACCGGCAGATGATGTGGCCGGAAGCGTACTGGCCGAGGACCGAGGCCCCGCCGAGTGCCGCCGCGTGGACGAGGAGCATCGCCGCCTTCAAGCGTGACCGGCGCGCCATGGAACGTCTGGTCGCGAACCCCAAGACCGATCTGCACGCAACGATTCCCTGGGGGCGGGGGCAGACGATCCTGAGGGAAGCCCTGCTGGTCGCGGACCACAATGCCTATCACGTCGGTCAGTTGATCGTCGTGCGGCGGGTCCTGGGAGCCTGGAAGGATTAGGGCGACCCTGCAGCCCGACCACGTCACTGCACGAGTGCTGCTCCGCCGGGACCGTGAACCCCGCGTCGCATCCGGGCACCTCTGGATTTTCGAAGGCGAAATCGAAAAAATCGACGGTGCCCCCGAGACCGGTGATCTGGTTGACCTCGTGTCGGCCGTCGGCCGGTTTCTCGGCCGCGGGTACATCAATCCGCGGTCCAGGATCCGCGTCCGGCTGTTGACCCACCGAGACGAGCCGATCGATAACGGCTTTTGGGAACGCCGGCTGCGCGCGGCCCTCTCGCTGCGGGAACGCGTCGTGAGCGGGACGACAGCCTATCGCCTCGTCTTTGGCGAAGGCGACCTGTTGCCCGGTCTCGTCGTGGACAGGTACGGCGATGTGCTGGTCGTGCAAACACTCACTGCCGGGATGGAGCGGCGCAAAGACCTCGCCGTGGATCTGCTGGCGCGATTGACGGGCGTCGGAGCCGTCTACCTCAGGAACGATGCCAGGAGCCGCCTGCGGGAAGGTCTGCCACTCTACCGGCAGTTCGCGCGCGGCGACGCGTCAACACGAATCCAGATTACCGAAGGAAGGGCGCAGTTTTCGGTCGACATCGCCGCCGGTCAGAAGACCGGTTGGTTCTGTGATCAGCGCGAGAACCGCCTCGCCCTCGCGCCGTTCGCCCGTGGCGCGCGCGTGCTCGACGTCTTCTGTTACTCAGGGGCGTTTGGCATCCACGCGGCTCTCCAGGGCGCCGCCTCCGTGCTCGGTCTCGACGCCAGCCGGGACGCCGTCGCGCTCGCCGAACACCACGCGGCGCTGAACGGGGTCGCCGATCGCTGCACCTACCGCGCGGCCAACGCCTTCGATGACCTCAAGACGATGCAGCAGAAAGGCGACCTCTTCGATCTCGTCGTCCTCGACCCACCGGCGTTTGCGCGCACAAGACAGGCAGTGCCCGAGGCGCTGGCGGGATACAAGGAGATCAACCTCCGGGCGATCCGCCTGCTCGGACCGGACGGGGTGCTGGTTAGCTGCTCGTGCTCGTGGCACGTGGATGAGCAAATGCTCTGGGCCGCGATTCTCGACGCGGCCCAGGATGCCCGGCGCGATCTGCGGCTCATCGAGTTCCGATCACAGGCGCGCGATCACCCGATGCTCGCGGCGATGCCCGAGACACGCTATGTGAAATGCTTCATCCTGCAGGCGTGCTCGTGATCTAGTGCGGGATGCCCAGCGCGCTGTAGATGCCGTTGAGCGTGCTGAGGCTTTCGGCCCGGCGCTTCTGAACGCACTCGGCGGCCGCAAGTCGCGCATCCGCCATCCGGCGGACCTCGCCGGCGGCCTGCGCGCGGGAGAGACCGGTGTCGTCACCCGCCCCCTCCTCCGCCTCTCGGGTGAGATTCGCCCGCTGGTCGGTAGCCTTCGACGTCAACGCCGGGGCGAGTGTCGCTTCTGCCAACCGCTGCTCGAGCGCTTTCCGCTTAGCGTCGATCGTCGACACGGACGGTACGATCGAAGCAGCCTCGTCGGGTGAGAATCCCGCCAGACCTGCGCCGCCGGGATCTTCGTAGTCCGCCCAACACATGGCCGCATCCAGGAATCCTGAAGCCGCTTTGAGCATGACCAGCGTGACGTCGCCCTCGATCGGTTCCACACGCGGGAATGAGAGGCGTCCGAAGTCGGCGACCGCCCTGCTGACCTCTACGACACCTCGGGAAAAGCGCACGAAGGTTT
>CBRGMJ010000002.1:0-15638 GCA_967797525.1 uncultured bacterium
ACACTCGAACCGCGGATGGTCGGCTGGTTCAGCCACACCAGCCCCTTCAACTTCGAGTTGAAGATGCGGTTCGCGCACACGGCGATGCGCTTCGCGACCGGGACGCCGAACATCCCGGGGCTGTACGCCGCCCGCCCAGGCATCGACATCGTCCTCGCCGTCGGCGTCGAGACGATCCGCGCAAAGTCCCTCCGGATGACGCAGCGCATCTTCGATCTGGCCGATGCGCGAGGATTCCATGTGAACACACCGCGGGAACCCGAGCGCCGGGGGGGGATGGTGTGTGTCGACTTCCCAGGCGCCGAAAAGGCCGAAGGGAAGCTCATCGGCCGCGGCGTGCTGATCGACTACCGGCCGCGGTGCGGGATCCGCATCTCACCGCATTTCTACACAACGGACGACGAAATCGAGCGGCTGTTCACTGAACTGGACGACATCCGCCGACGGGGTCTGACATCGCCCGACGCGCGTTAGTCATTTAGTCATAAGGAAGCGCGGCACGCCGTACTCATCGGGTGGCCGCGCGGAGCCCCTCGACGAACCGCTGCATGCGCCCGAGCCCCTCGCGGATCCGGTCAACCGGCAGCAACCAGGAGATCCTCACATAGCCGTCTCCTGAGGCGGTCAGCGCACCAGGAAACAGCGTCACCCGCGCATTGTCGAGCATGCGGCGGCAAAACTCCAGGCTGCCCAGACCCAACGTCGAGATGTTGGCCAGCAAGAAGAACCCGCCACGCGGGCGAACGTATGGGATCGCCATCGCGTCGAGACCCGCCATCAGCACCCGCCGGCGCTCGTCGTAGATGCGGATGCGCTCGGCCGCGTCCTGCGGCCCTGTCAACGCCGCCAGCCCCGCCCACTGTGAGATCGACGATGCGCAGATCGACAGGGGTTCCTTGAGACCCTGCAGCCCTTCGATCAAGTCCGACGGCCCGGCCAGGTAGCCCAGGCGGAACCCGGTCATCGAGTAGGCCTTCGAAAACCCGTTGGTGACCACCGTGCGCTCGCGCATGCCGGGCAGGCCTGCGATCGAGTAGTGCTGGGCGCCATCGTAAAGAATCCGCTCGTAGATCTCATCGCTGATCACCACGAGGTTCCGCCTCCGGGCGACGTCGGCCAGCGCCTCGAGCGCCTCCGGATCGAGCACGGCGCCGGTCGGATTGTTGGGTGTGATGACGATCAGCGCCTTTGCGCGCGGCGTGATACGCCGCTCGACCTCGTCGGCCCTCAGGACAAACCTGTCGACCTCCCTCACGGGGACGAACACGGGTGTCCCGCCGGTCAGGCGGACGAGTTTGGGGACGGCATGGAAGTAGGGGTCGGCGAACAGCACCTCGTCGCCCGGGCCGACCAACCCCATCAGTGCGATGAAGAGCGCCTCCTCAGCGCCGACGGTGACGATCGTCTCATCGGGTGTGTAGTCGAGTCCGTTCTCGCGCCCGAGTTTGTCCGCAATCGCCTCGCGCAGCTCCCGCAGCCCCTGCCAGTGTGTGTACCGGGTACGGCCCGCGTCGAGCGCCTCGTGCGCTGCGCGGATGACATGCGGCGGAGGAGGCAAATCCGGATCACCGACACTCAAACTCACGACATCGCCCTCAGGAACAATTAAGTACGTGTCGGAGTCCCGCGCGCTCTTCTGCGCGCGCACACGTTCGGTCAGCTGTGCGGCCAGGACGCTCATGATTCCGCGATTTCGATGACCACCAGGGCATCCCTCCCGGTCCGACGAAGATGCGGGCCGTGAGAATCGCGGTCATCGGCGGGGGGCCGAGTGGGCTCTTCTTTGCGGTTTTAATGAAGCGCGCCGACCCCTCGCACCAGATCACCGTCTTCGAACGCAACGCGCCGGATGCCACCTTTGGGTTCGGCGTGGTTTTCCCCGAGCGCTCGATGCGGTATCTGCGTGACGCCGACCCGCACGTACACGCCGCGTTCGTGCACGCCATGGTCCACTGGCACGCGCTGGAGTACCGGCACCGCGGCCGCGTCCTCCGCTGCGGCGGGCACGTCTTCTCAGGCCTCGCGCGAATCGATCTGCTGCACATCCTGCAGGAGCAGGCGCGCGCGCTCGGCGTTGAGCTGCGCTTCTTGCGGGAGGTCGCGCATCTCTCCGACGTGTCCGCATACGATGTCATCGTTGCCGCGGACGGTATCAACAGCCTGGCCCGCCGAGAACTTGCAGACTGGTTCCGCCCATCAACTCAGGTTGGAAGAAGCAAATACATCTGGCTCGGAACCACGCAGACCTTCACCGCGCTGACATTCATCTTCGAGGAGAGCGCGCACGGATGGCTCGTCGCCCACATCTACCCCCACAGCACCGGCGCCAGCACGTTTATCGTTGAGACGGATGAGGAGACGTGGCGGCGCGCAGGCTTTGATGGCACGGCCGACGCAGGACCGACGCCGGGCGGCACCGACGAGGCGACGCTGGAATTCTGCGATCGTGTCTTTGCGCCACACCTCGACGGCCACCACTTGTTGGGCAACAACTCGAGGTGGCTAAACTTCCGCACCGTGCGCAATCGACAGTGGCATGCCGGCAACGTGGTGCTCATCGGCGACGCCGCGCACACCGCGCACTTCTCCGTGGGGTCCGGCACGCGCATGGCGCTGGAGGACGCGATCGCGTTGGCGCACGCGCTGCAGCACCACCAGGCCCTTCCAGACGCGCTGATCGCCTACGAGCGCGACCGGCGACCGGCAGTCGCCCGCATCCAGCGGGCCGCAGAGCCGAGCCGCCGATGGTTCGAGGGCTTCCGCCACTGGACGTCGTTCGAACCCGAGCAGTTTGCTTTTCACCACGTGGCGCGGACGCGTATCTTGACCTACGGCACGCTGGTGGTTCGCGACGAGCGCTTCGTGCGCGCGGCGGAATCACGGTTCGCGGCGCAGATCGATCCGCGGCCGTCCAGCGCGGCGCCTGCCCCCTCGCCGCTCCAGACGCCGCTGCGCATTCGCGACGTTGAGCTCCCCAATCGGATCGTCGCTACGCGACCGCCCTACGAGGGTGCCGGGCTCGTCATCAGCGATCCCGGTACCGCGAACCACCGTGCAGGGGCCGTTCCGACCGGCGTATGGCTACGACTGCGGAACGCTGATCAGTCGTCCGTGGACAGCATTGAATGGCCGCGCGAGGCGACGGTGCTTCTCTTGGACAGTGTCACCGCGGCGACTCTCGATCTCGTCGCGTCTGTGCGGACGACCCGGCCGGCCGACCGGCTCCTCGGCGCGCAGGTCGAAGCCTGGGAAGATCCGGAAGACGACGATGCCGGCGACGCCGGTCTGGCCCTTGCCCGCGAATTGAAGACCCACGGCTGTGATCTCATCGTCATATCGATGCCACAGCGCCTAGCCGCCCGCAACCCCGAACGCGCCCGCGAGGCGCACGCGCACGCGAGCGATCTGATCCGCAACCTGACGGGGGTGCCGACGATGCTGCTTGGCGGCGACTACAACGTCGGTGACGTCAACGCGTTGATCCTGGCCGGTCGGGCCGATCTCTGCGAGTGGCCGCGTCTGGCCTGGTCGGGGTGGCGGCCGACCGTGGACGGAGGAGCAGCGTAATATCTCACCCCTCCTCAGATCGATTGACTGTACTGAAATCCGCCCGCTCCGCCGCGAATGCCACCGCCGCCCCCGCGATCAGCGCCCAGAAGGGCGCGGCGACGCGAAAGAGCACGAGCCCGGAGGTGGTCACGAGAAACGCCGCAAGAGCCCCCAGGCGGAAACGCCCGCCGAACGCCTGCTGGAAGAAGTGCGCCATTGGAGGCAACAGGGCCAGACCGCCGAGGACATCGACGAGCGCGCGCGGCACGATGCGCGTCAGCGCGGTGGCAGCCGGCGCCAGCAGCCCGGTGGCGATCCACACCACGCCCAGGACGACGCTCGCCGCGTAGCGACTCTGCGGGGGTCCCGACGCCGACCCGGAGACGATCGCGGTGGACGGGCCGGCCAGACACGCTGAGTGGCCGCCCGCCACGGCAGACACCAACGACCCAATCCCCACCGCCACCGTGAGCCCCGTGACCGGCGGGCGATACCCGGCCGCCCAGAGCGCCGCGAATCCCTGGACGTTCTGCACGGCGATGACCATCAGCACCAGCGGAATCACGAGTTCCGCCGCGGCTGCCACCGAAAACGCGGGCACAACCACGTGAGGGCGTGCGACTGTGAAGGTCATGGCACTCCAGTCCGCCTGGCCGAGCACGGTGACCGTCACCAGTCCCGCTACCAGTGCGGCGAGCACCGGGGGAACGCGGCGCAGACGGGGTATGGCGGCGGTGGCAAAGAACGCGGCCACGGTCGCCCCACAGAGAACCGGGGACTGCTGAAGACCCTTGACGATCGCGAGCACGAAGGGGAGCAGCACGCCGGCCACCATGCCCATCATGATCGGGATGGGCAGTCGCTCGGTCGCGCGGCCGATGAAACCCGTCGCGCCCAGCAACAGCACCACCGCGCCGGCGAGCCAGTAGGTGCCGACCACCTGATCGAACGGTAGGTGCGCCAGGGCCGCACCCACCAGCACGACGCCCGGAATCGTGTACGCACCGACGATCGGCAGCCGGTAGCGTAGGCTGAGGACGATGCTCAACACGCCGCCCACGACGCTGACCGACAGGATCCACGACACCGCCGCCGCCTCGGGAAGATTCGCCTGCCGGGCCGCCGACAACGTGATCAGCAACGGGCTGACATTCCACAGGCCGGCAACCGCGGCGCTGGCAAGCCCGCCGGCCGTGAGCGCGCGAGGAAGGTCGCGGAGGTTGCGAAGGAAGCCGGGATTGTGTGCCATCATTGATGGCGCGCCATCACAGGATGACGCTCGCCATGCCCAGCACGCCCACCAGCGCAAGATACGCGAGCACGAGCGTGTCAAAGGCCTGCGGGGGGAGTCGTCCTCCCAGATACGAGCCGGTCACGAATCCCAGCAAGACTCCCGGCGTCAACTTCCAGGCGAGTGCCATCGTAGAAGGTAGAACCGCGCCGCCGGACGCCATGACCACGATGCTTGCCACGGTGGCCAGGAAGACGAACGCCACCATGTTGGCGCGAAATCGGTCCTTTGGACAACCGCGTGCGATCAGGTAGAGCACTACCGGCGGGCCGTTGAGGCTCGTGCTGGTGGAGAGAAAGCCGCTCACCGCTCCCACAGTGACCACGTCGAGACGCCCGGCCGGCCGCCGGGGACGCACACGGAACAGCATCAGCGCCGCAAACAGCGTGGTCAGCCCGGCGACGAGCGCCTTCAGCGCACGGGCGTCGGCGTGCTGCAAGAGCAGAAGCCCCACCGGCATCCCGACCACACTGGCAAGACACATCGGACGCACCAGCGTCCAGTCGATCGCCCGACGGAGGTCGGCGTGCAGCAACAGGGCGCCACTGGCAAGCAATCCGAGCAAAAGGGTCAGGGCCACCACGTCGCGCGGAGGGTACAGAAACGTCAGCAATGGGGTACTCAGCAGGTTGAATCCAAACCCGGTTGCCGCCGTCCCCATCGCAGACAACAGCACAATGAGAAAGGCCAGGTACTCTTGCACTACGTACCGTCAGGCCAACTTGTTGAACTGCGGCTTGCGCTTCTCGACGAAGGCTTTCACACCCTCGTGGCCGTCGGGGCTGCGAAATAGGGCGTCGAGCATCTCGCGCTCGATGCGCAACGCGTCATCGAGGGTACGGTCACGTCCGTTTTGCACGGCGAGCTTGATCGCGCCGATGGCGCTCGCCGCGCCGTCGACGAGCCCCTGCACGTACGCGCGCGTCTGTGTGTCGAGTTGATCGGCCGGAAACAACCGGTCGAGAATACCGATCGCAAAGGCGTCTTTCGGCGAGAGCCGCCGGCCGGTCACCATGAGGTCCAGCGCCCGGTTCCAACCGATCAGGCGCGGCAGCCGCTGGGTGCCACCGTTGCCGGGGAGCAGCCCGAGCGTCACCTCGGGCACGCCGAGATAGTATTCGCCTTCGGCCCCGAAACGCAGGTCACAGGCCAGCGCGATCTCGAGTCCGCCCCCCAAGGCGTGCCCACGAATCTGCGCAATGAACACTTTGGGGATCCCCGCAATTCGGCCCAGCGTGTGATGCGCCAGCCGGCACATCGCCATATTTTGATCGGCCGAATTCTCGCTGAACGCCTTGATGTCCGCACCCCCACAAAAGAACCGGTCGAGGGCGCTGCGCACGATCACGGCCCTGGCAGCGCCGTCGGCCGCCGCCGCATTGATGGCTGTCTGTAACTCTTCCATGAACCCGTAATCATAGCTGTTCGCAGGCGGACGGTTGAGCGTGATGAACCCGATGGCGTCCTCGCGTGCGTACTCGACCGGCATGGCAGCCTCCTACTCCAGATCTCCGACCACAACCGACTTCGGCTCCACGTAGTAGTCCATCGCCTCAGGCCCGTGCTCGCGCCCAATCCCCGACGCTTTGACGCCTCCAAAAGGCAGTTCGTCGTACCCGTAGTGGATCTGGTTGACCCAGGTCATCCCGGCCTCGAGATCCTGCGCGGCCTTATAGATCCACCGGACATTGTACGTCCAGATCGACGACCCCAGACCGTAGATCGAGTCGTTGGCCATCTGAATCGCGTCGTCGATGCCCTTCACCTTGAAGACCGGCAGCAGCGGGCCGAACGTCTCTTCCTTGACGGCGCGGCTGTCGTGCGGCGCCCCCTCGATCACCGTCGGGGTGAAGAAGAAACCGCGATTGCGTCCCTCTGGCACGCGGCCGCCGTAGGCAATGCGCGCGCCGCGGCCGACGGCGTCCTGGATCTGGTCGATGATCTCCTGGCGCTGTCCGGCGGAATGAATCGGCCCCACACGGATCTTGGGCCGCTCCGCCTTCACCCAGCCTTCGCCGGGCTCGTAGCGCGCCACACCGGCCAGCAGTTTTTCCATGAACTTGTCGTAGACATCCTCGAACACATATAACCGTTTACATGCGAGACATGCTTGCCCCATGTTCCAGAACCGCCCAATGAGCACGCCCCGCACCGCTTTGTCCAAATCCGCGTCGGAGCAGACGATCGTCGGATCGGACCCGCCCAGCTCGAGGGTGATGCGTTTGAACTGCGGGCCGGCCACCTCCATGATCCGGCGGCCCGTGCCGCTTTCACCCGTAAAGGCGACCCGGCGCACGTCTGGGTGCGCCGCCAGCGCCTCGCCGGCCACGCGGCCGGGCCCCGTGATCACGTTGAGCACGCCCGGCGGCAGACCACCTTCATTGAGCAGGGCGATCACCCGCAGGGTCGACAGCGGCGTCGTACTCGCGGGTTTCACGACAACCGTGTTCCCCGCAGAGAGCGCCGGACCGATCTTGGTGCCCATCAGCGTCAGCGGGAAGTTCCACGGCACGATCGCCGCGCACACGCCGATAGGCCGAGGAATGACCATTCCATAGGCCTTGCCCAATGCGGACGGTAGTGCAGTATACGCGCCGCGCATCTTGCTGGCCAGTTCGGTATAGAACTCCACGCCGTGGACGAAGTGATTGATCTCGCCCAGCGCCTCGTGCATGGGTTTGCCCTGCTCGCGTACGAGCAGGTCGGCGATCTCCTGCACCCCCGCACGTACTTTCGCCAGGCCATCGCGGATCTTGTGCGCGCGCTCTTCAGCGTCGGTCTTCGCCCAACCGGGAAACGCCTTGCGCGCGGCCGCGACCGCGGCGTCGACGTCTTCGGGACCGGCCTTCGGCACCGAATCGACCACTTCTTCAGTCGCCGGATTGATGACGGGCATCTGCGCACCCGATTTCGCCGCGACCGCCTCGCCGTTGATCAACAGCATCGCCATAACAGATCCTCCTACGTTCGGATGCGCTCGAACGGGCTCTTGCACTCCAGACACATATACTGCTCTGATAACAGATGCGCCGCAAACACCGCCACGCGTTCTACGCGCGTCGACCCGCACCAGGGGCACGGCGGGCCCGCCCCTTCGTGGTCGTCTACGCGGTCGTCGGGGCGTCGAGGCGGCGTTGGAGTTGATTCCATCGAACCCACGGCAGGTCGTCGTACTCCCATACTCCGGCTTCCAGATTCCAACGCACGGGAAGCCTCATGCCGACCTCCAGCAGCAGCGGCGCCACGCGGGCCAGATACCGCTGCCGGAGGTCCTCATTGGCCCGGCTCAAGATACCCTCTGTGACGAGCGCGTCCACGCCGGACTCGCCGGGAGGACCAAACCAGCACAGCATCTCCGGTAGCAGTTCATCCACCCGGTGCTGAAGTGCCGCCGTCCCCTCCGGCGTGGCGACGATGCGGCGGGTCAGGCTCTCGGCGTACCCCATGTGGGAGCGCTCTTCGTCCAGCGCGCGGCGGATGCGGCTCGCCAGCGACTCGAACCGCGCGTCGGCAAGCGCGTCGAACATCGTGTTCACGGCCGTGTCGACCAGGACGCAGGCCGCCACCACGTGGGACCAGCTTGGGAAGGGTCGATCGAGAAACGCGGCGCTGTAACGGCGCTCGCGATCGCCCTCACGTTCGAGCGGCACTGGGTGGTTGGGCCAGGGCAGCTCTTCGAGCAGGGGATAGATGGCGCGCGAGTGGCCGAGTTCTTCCTGCGCGATCGCGGCGCAGGCGACCGCGGCCTCGAGAAACGGCGCGCCCGGCGCCCACTCCGAGATCCGCCGTCCCAAGAAGTACTTGGTATCGGCCAGCACGACGATCAGGTTGACCAGGGGCCCCAGCGCCCGTTCGTGCATCGACACCGTGGCTTTGCTCATACCGGCGCTCCGGGCTGCGGCTCGATCACCCAGTGGACCGATCCCACCGGCGCCAGCACCAGCTCGAGCCAGTCGCCGCCGAATCGCTCTGTGGCCAGCGCGGCCGGCTCCTCGCCCATGTCGACGCCAACGGTGCCCTGATAGGCGAGCGATTCGGTGTAGGCTCGGCGGGCAAGCACGAGAAACCGGCGCCGCGCAGACTGGTCCACAGCGGCGGGTCCCATCAGGCGGGCCGGATGACGTGAATGAGCGCACGGCGGGGGACGACAAACATCTCTTTCCAGCGCCACTCGTCGTAGAGTTTGTGGGCAAAGATCGCGGCCTCACGAGGACTGCGCGCGCGGACGGCGCCCACGTTCTTGATGCGTTCCGCCCCCTCGGCCCGCGCGGCAAACACTTCATAGATCTCTTCGGCCGGCACTCACACCACCCCGACGCCGCGCAGCTGCTTCCAGCCGTCCGCGCTGATATGCTCGCGGGTCCAGGGTTCCCACACGACCTCGATCACGACCTGCTCCACGCCCGGCAGAGTGCGCAAACGCTCGCGGATATCGTCCTGGATCATCTCCATGCACGGACACCCCATCGACGTGTACGTGATGCGCACGCGTACCGTCGAGCCGCTCACCTCGACGCCGCGGATCAGCCCGAGATCCACGATGCTGACCGGGTACTCGGGGTCGAGCACCTCGCGCAACGCGGAATGGATGACCCCAGTGTCTGGTTCAGGCATCGACGCGCCCTAGCTCGCGGTGGCCGCGCTGGATCTGACCGACAAACTCACGGTTCGCGGGCCCGCGCTCCTTCCATCGCACCAGCACCTCATCCCAGGTGATTGCCCCCTGGTCCAGCAGCCAGCGCTTCTGCCGTTCGTCAAACCTGGCCGGGAACGGGCACGTGATCACCCACTCGTTGCGCTCGGCGTCTTGTCGGGCCGGCACGGTGAGGCCGACCTCCTCGCACAACGGCACGGCCGTCGACATCCACTGCTGCCGCAACTGGTCGTTGGTGTAGCCCTTGAGGCCGTACCCGATCTGGTCTTTGTGACGCTTCAGGGCGTCGGGTAGTCCGAACCATTCGACCGTCAGCAGAAACATCCAGTCGACCGCATGCTGTAGGTTGGCTTTCCCCTTTGGATCTTGCGACAGCGTCCGCATCCACTTCTCACCGTGACGCAGGTGGAAATTCTCCTCCCGGTCGACCTTGGCCAGCGCCCGTTTCCACGGTCCGTAGGTCGTGTGGCGGAAGATGTCACCCAGCAACAGGAACCCGGCGCGATCGTAGAAGGCGTTCGCGACCACTAACTCCGTCCATGAGTCAAGCGGGACGTCAAACGCATAGGGGTGTTTGAAGTCCTTGGGGTCCCGCTCGTAGACGAGCGCGTCGGTATCGACGCCCAGGTCGCGCAGCATCCGGTAGGCGATGTGCGCATGCCCCAGCTCGTCCTGGATAATCCCGGTGGCCGAAATATAGCTGTTGATGCTGGGGGCGTCGCGGGCCGCGCGCAGATACGACGGCGCGCTGATCAACTCGGTGTCCGCCGAGACGACCAGCGTGCGCTTGAGCGCGTCGATGTACGGCTGCGTGGCGTATTCGGGGCCCTCGACCAGGTCGCCCCGGGCAATCCGCGCCAGCAGGGCCTCTTCTGTGACTGCCATCGCCGTTTCTCCTCTCGCGACTCCCTCACTCAGAACATTGGCTTCCGTCGCCGGGAGCCCTCCAGGATCACGTCCGCTCAGGGCGCGTCGCCGCGCCCGGTCACCCGCGCCACCGCTTCGACCAGACCGCCGGGCAGCACGATCACTACCAGGATGAAGAGGATCCCAAAGATCAGCAGGTGCAGTTCCACGAGCGACTGCGCCAGAACCTCTCGCACCAGGACATAGAACAGCGCCCCCACGATGGGCCCCACCAGGGTGCCGACGCCGCCGATGAAGGCGATGAGTAGCGCGTCAAAGGTCCAGGTGGGCGCAAACGGCAGCTGATGATAGTAGCTCACGTGGTAGAAGGCGAACAACCCGCCGGCCAGCCCGGCAAACGTCGTGCTGACCGCCAGGGCGATGAGCTTGTGTCGCAGCGCGTCGACCCCCGTGGCCTCCGCCGCGTCTTCATCCTCGCGCAACGCCTGCATCCCCAGACCTAGGCGCGACCGCGCCATCAGCCACAGCGCCGCGACGGTGATCACGGCGAGCGCGAAGGCGAGATAGTACCGGGTCGTCAGCGTGTACCCGGAGATGTAGGACTCGGGGAGGGTCGAGACGACCGGTAAGACGTTGCCCACCGTGATTCTCAAAATTTCGGCCAGCCCCAGCGTGCCGATCGCAAAGTAGGCGCCGCGCAGTCGAAACGCCGGCACACCAATGATCAGGCCGAATAGACAGGCCAGGGCGGCTCCGGCGAGCATCCCGGCGATCGGGGAGACACCGGCGATCCACAGGTGCCGCGTGACGAAGGCGCCGATGCCGAAGAACGCGGCGTGACCCAGGTTGATCTGGCCCGCATAGCCGGCCAGCATATTCCACGACTGCGCAAGCGTCACATAGAGGAACACCAGCACACCAAGGTTCAAGATGTCTGCCCGCGCCGTCACCGCGGGGAGCAGCCCTAGGGCGACGAGCACCGCGATGGCTGCGGCGCGCCTCATCGCGCAAACAACCCTTGCGGTTTGATCATGAGCACGAGCAGGAAGAGCACCAACGAGACCACTTCCCGGTAGGCGCTGCCCAAGACGAGCGCGCTGCCCGCCTCGGCGAGCCCCAGCAGCAGCCCGCCGAGGAATGTGCCGGGCATGCTGCCCAGCCCGGCCAGCACCACCACGATCAACGCCTTTATCGTCCACTCGGGCCCGATCGACGGATTGATGGAATACCCCACGCTGACCAGCGTGCCCGCCACCCCCGCGAGCGCGCTGCCCAGCGCAAAGGCGATCAGGTACATCCGCCGGACGTCGATGCCGGCGAGCAGGGCGGCTTCCCAATCCTCGGCCACTGCGCGGATCGCGCGCCCCGGGTAGGAATGACGCAGAAACAGGTGCGCGGCGACGATCACCACCACCGCAATCCCCAGCGCGCCCAACCGCACCCAGGGGAAGACCAGACCGCGCACCATCAGCACGGCGCCGGAGTAGGCCGTGGGGATCGACCGCTCATCCGCGGTCCACAAACGCACGGCCAGGTTGTGAAACGCCAGCGCGAGCCCAAACCCGAGCAGCAATGAATTCTTGATCCTTGGCTCTTCGTCGAGCGTCTCGACGTGCATGAAAATCCCTTGATGGACGCCCAACCCGACCACGAACATCAGTGGCGCGGTGATCACCAGCGACAAGAATGGGTCCACGCCAAAACTGGCAAAGAGCCAGAAGGACGCGTACCCGCCGATCATGATGAGCTCTCCGTGGGCCACGTTGAGCACGCGCAGCACGCCGAACACCAGCGAGAGTCCGGCCGCGGCCAGACCGTACAGCGCGCCGGTGAGCAGGCCAAAGATCAGGTTTTGAGCCGTGATCATGCACTCACCGCGTCGAGAAGTAATCGAGAAACGCGCTCTGCACGCGTGTATCGCGGAGCAGCTCTTGACTGGTTCCGGCGCCGGTGATACGCCCACCCTCCAACAGGTACGCGCGCTGGGCCAGGTCGAGGGCCGACCGGACGTTCTGCTCGACGAGCAAGACGGTCACGCCTTCGGCGTTGATCTGCTTGATCACGGCAAAGATGCGGCGCGCCGCCAGCGGCGCGAGCCCCAGCGACGGCTCATCGAGCAGCAGGATCGTGGGGCGTCCCATCAGGGCCCGCCCGATGGCCAGCATCTGCTGCTCACCGCCCGACAGCGTGCCCGCCACCTGGTGGCGCCGCTCGGCGAGCACCGGGAACATGTCGAAGATCCATTGCTGCGTCTGCTCTCGCTCGGCCCGGGCGCGAGGCGTGAAGGCGCCGAGGAGCAAATTCTCGAGCACGCTCATGCCCGAGAAGAGGCGGCGGCCTTCGGGCACCAGCGCGACGCCGTGTTCGACGATCCGGTGGGCCGGCTCGCGGTGCAGCGGCCGGCCGTTGAACATCACCGTCCCGGACGCGGGGCGGCGCAACCCCGCGATCGTCCGCAACAGGGTGCTCTTGCCCGCGCCGTTTGGGCCGAGCAGCGCCACGACCTCACGGGACTCGACGCGGACGGACACCTGCCACAGCGCCTGCAGGTCGCCGTAGAACACGTCGATCCCGGCGACGTCAAGCGTCGCTGCGACGTCAAGCATCGTCGCCGGTCCCGAGATACGCTTCGATCACGCGGGGATCGCGCGAGATGACCCCGGGAGGTCCCTGCGCGATCGACTGCCCGGCGTTCAACACCACAATGCGGTCGGAGAGACTCAAGACGGCCTTGACCAGGTGCTCGATCATGATGATCGTGCACCCGCCGCCGCGGATGGCGCGGATCATCACCATGGCGGCCTCGACTTCCTGCGGGGTGAGACCGGCCATGAACTCATCCAGCAGCAGCAGGCGGGGCCGTGTGGCCAGCGCCCGGGCCAGCTCCACCCGCTTGCGCTCGACCAGTGACAGTTGCCGGGCCGGGATGTGGTCCTTCCCGCGCAATCCCACGGCGGCCAAGATCTCCCCGGCTTCGGCTTCGGCCGACCGGCGGGTGACGCCGCGCTCGCGGCCGTACAACCGGCCCACCATCACGTTCTCCAGCGCCGTCAGGTGAGCAAACGGTCTGACCAGTTGAAATGTTCTCGCGATCCCCCTGGCGCAAATGGCGTGAGGCCGGAGGCGTGTGATCTCTTCGCCATCCAGGCGGATACGGCCGGCATCGGGTGTCATGAATCCGGTGATGAGGTTGAAGGCCGTGGTCTTCCCCGAGCCGTTGGGTCCGATCAGGCCGAGAATCTCGCCCTGCTCCACCGTAAAGCTCAGGTCTTTGACCGCCGCCAGCCCGCCAAAGCGCCTGGTCAGCCCTTCGACGTCAAGAATCACCGCCGGGCCGAGACGCTCGAGGGCGGCTAGCGCTGCTCCCACGCCGGCGCCGGGAACTGGAACGGCGCGGTTGCAAACTCTTTGGGCCAGACCAGCTCCTGCTTGCCGCGCTGCCACTGGAGGAACACGACCGTGACTACGCCGGTGCCATCTGCCCGGAAGCGCACCTGGCCTTCCACCGTCATCATGTTGGTCGCGGCAATCGCGTCGCGGATCTTCGCCCGGTCGAGCGCCCCAGCCCGGGTAATGGCGTCGGCCAGGATCTGCACGCTGGCATAGGCCGGTCCCGTAATGACGTCCGAGGGACGTCCGAACGCCCGCTGATGCTTGTCGTTGAGTTCCTTCACGCCGGGAAACTTCATAGCGTTGTGCCACCCGGGTGCCAGCATGACGTAATCGCCGTCCTTGCCCAGGTTCTGGCTCCACACCACGGCGTCGGCCGCGCGGATGAACATGTACATCTTGGCGTTGAACGCCAGTTGCTTCATCTGCCGGACCAGGTTCAACCCGTCGGGCGGGGTGGGGATGCCGAACACCGCCTCGGCACCGGAGGCCTTCACCCGCAGGATGACGTCCGAAAAGTCGCGCGTGCCGATAGCGTACTCCTCGACGGCCACGGTGCTGTAGCCGAACTCCTTTCCGCGCGTCGTCCAAAGGCCGCCCATCTCATCGCCCCAATCGGTCCGTTCCTTGAAGATGGCGACCCGCTTGGGCCGCTGCGCGTCGGGCAGCGTGGCGTTCAGGAACCGGTAGGTTTCTCGGGTGAGGTCGGGCGACTTCGGAAACGGACTGAACAGATACTTGAAGCCTTGCTGGTGGATCTTGTGGAGCGCAAACGCGACGCCCAGGTAGGGGACCTTGTTCTTCTCCGCGATCGACGCGGCCGCGGCGTGCAGGTCGCTGCCGAACCCGCCCAGGTAGACCGTGACCCGATCGCTCGCGAACAGCGTCTCGAGCCTGGCCACGGTCTTGGTAGCATCCGATTCGTCATCCTGCAGTACCAGCGCCAGCGGCAGCTTCCGATTGAACTCCGGCACCATCACGCCGCCGGCGCGATTGATGTCCTCGACCGCAAACTCGTAGCCGGCCTTCACCTGCGCACCGCCAGCCGCATAGCGTCCGGTCAGCGGCACGACCGCGCCCGCCTTGATGCTCAAGGGCACCTGCGCGACGCTCGGACCCGCGCCCAGTGTCGTCCACACGAGCACGGCGACGATCACCAGCGCGATTACGGTCTTCATCTGGTTTCCCCCCTAGTCGATCACGGACTCGTCGTGATACATCACGCGCCTGGCTTTCAATTCGAAACGCGGCAGCGTCCCGGCGGCGACTGCAGCGGTCTCGACCCGCAGGCCAACGGTATGGCGGAATTCGTCGCTGACCGCCGCCACCGTCCGGTCGCACGCCTCGCGGCCGTGGGCCGCTTCGTCGATTTCCAGCACGATCCTGATCTCGTGCATCTCGTGCCGTCTGGCCACCTCGATGCGGAACTCATCGACCGCGGCGTGTCGGCGTACGATGTCCTCGATGACGCTGGGAAACACATTGACCCCGCGCACGATGAGCATGTCGTCGGCCCGGCCGAGGATGCCGCCTTCGGCGCGCACGAACGTGCGGCCGCAGGGACATGACGACGGGTTGAGCCGCACCAGGTCGCCCGTGCGATAGCGGATCGCCGGCGACCCCCAACGACCCAGGTTCGTCACGACGAGCTCACCCCGGCCGTCCTGAGCGGGTGTGCCGGTCACGGGGTCGATGACTTCGATGATAAACTCGCTCTCGTTGAAGTGCAGCCCGCCGGGCTGCACGATGCACTCGAACCCCAGGGCGCCCACCTCGGTCATGCCGCAGTGGTCGAAACACTTCGCGCCCCAGGACTCCTCGATGCGGCGTTTCGTCCCGGGGATGTTGGCGCCGGGCTCTCCTGCGTGGATCGTCGCCCTGATCGTG
>CBRGMJ010000003.1:0-14249 GCA_967797525.1 uncultured bacterium
GTGGCCCGCGGCCCGACGAACGCCTGCTCATTGAGTGGACGCCGTACGGCGGGCATCGTCTCCACGCGCGCCTCTATCGCGGCAACCACGTGTATCGCCTCTGGATCGCCGGCGGCGGATGGTTCTTGGTCGATCCAACCGGTCCGCGGATCGCTGTGCCCCCAGAGCTGCCGTTGGTGCGCTGTCAGGAGTTGCTGTGGGCGATCCCCGCAGCGCTCTGCCTGCTCCATCGAGGCGACCTGCCTTTGCACGCGGCCGCGGTGGACGTTGACGGAGGCGCGGTTGTGCTAGCCGCGCCTGGAGGCTTTGGGAAGACGACGCTCGCCGCGAGTTTCTACGAGGCGGGACATGGGCTACTGTCCGAAGATCTGACCTGCCTCCGTGCCGATCCCGACCCGGTTGTTATCCCGGGACCGGCCATGCTGCGACTGCGCCCTGACGTCGGCGCCAGACTCTCAATCCGCGATGTTCGTGCGGTTGCCGTCGCGCGGGGTCGTACGACCCTCGCGCTCCTGGCACCACGCCCGCCCGACTGCGGGCCGGTCCCACTGCGCGGCATCATCTTCCTTCGCCGGTCGACGACGACGGTCCGGTTGACGGGCGTGCCAGCCGAACGGGCGATTCGGGACCTGTGGGCGTTGACGTTTCAGATCCCCGGTGACTCCGACCGCGCCCGATGTTTTGACACCATCGTCGATCTCGTCCGCCAGGTGCCCGTCTGGAATCTCCAGCGCCCACTGCGCTTCGGCGCACTGCCGGCCACGATGAAGCGAATCGTCGACGCGGCGGTCACGCATGGGTGATGATAGGCGGTCTCGCCGCCTCCCGATGGGAACGCGCGTGGTGCTCGCGGCGCGAATCTGGTGGTGGTTCGCGGTCATCGGACTCCACCTGCGCCGTGAATCGCTGCCCCGGTTGGTGGCGCGACTCGGACGCCCCCCCAATAGGCGGGCGCGGCGTATCCCGCCTCAGCAGCTCGGCCGGTACGTGGTCCGGCGGCTGAGCGTCGGCCCGCTTCATCCCACGTGTCTGGTCAACGCCCTGGTCCTGTACCGCCTGTTGCATGAGCAGGGTGATCCCGCGGCACTGGTGATAGGCCTACCCGCCGACGCCATCCACCACCAAGCGCACGCGTGGGTTGAACTCGACGGGCTCGATGTGGGACCACCGCCAGGTCGCGGAGCGCACGTGGGGATGGCGCGCTTCGCATGAAGCGATGGGGCGTGTCGCTCCACGAGATCCTCCGGCTGTGCTTGCTGGACGGCCACGACGATGAGGTGGCGGCCTCGCTTCAACGGATCGTAACCGGCGGTACCCTAGCCGGGCTGGCGGCCGCCGCGCATGACCACGGCGTCCCTGGCTACGTCCTCGACCGCCTGAAGCATGTCGCACCCGTCGACGGCGACGCGTTGCAGACGCTGCGGACGCTCCATGAGCAGGCCGTGCGGGTGCACGTGCAGTCGTTGGCCGACCTCGCCGTCTTGGCCGCCGCCTGCGACCCTGAGCGCGCCGACTGGGCTGCGGCCGGGGGGCCGTTGATCGCCGAACTTGTGCACGGGCATCCCGGGTTGCGGATGTGTGGCACCGTTGACGTGATCGTGTCCGATAGAGCCTTTTCACGCGTCCTGAAGCACACTGCGGAAGCGGGCTGCCGCCTCCTGGATCCCGATATCGAACCGTACCGCGGGATTCGGCACCTGGCAACCCTTGTCATGCCGTATGGTAGCCGCGCACACCTGCTCCGACGTGTGGTGCTGGGCCGGAGCAACGGTCGTCGTGATGAGGCGGTGATGGATGCGCTGCTGTCGAGAACCCGAATCATCGACCTTCGCGGCCCAAGAATACGCGCGCTCAACTGGGAAGACACTTTGTTCTTGCTCGCCAACCGACTCGAAGCCGACTCCGGCGCCGGTCTGGGCTGGCTCAAAGATATTCAGCGCGTCATCGCGTGCCATCCTCCGGATTGGAACAACGTGGCGGAGCGTGCCAAGGAGTTCGGCAGCGCCGATCTGCTCAAGTACGCGCTGCACGCCGCGCGTGACACGCTGGCGGCCGCGGTGCCCGACGGCGCATTGGACGCCCTCGAGTCGGCGGGTGCGGTGACAGTCCACGCGCCCGTGCCGGATTCGCAGCGACGGAAGGAACCGTTGGAGAGTCAGCGGGCCGCGGCGGCGATGTTGCTGCGGGCAGTCCGGCTGCAGCCAAGCGCGGTCCCGCCACTCCCGGCGGCGACATGGGAGGAAATGCTCGCGCTGGCGGGCAGGGAGCGACTCGCGCCGCTCGTGCACGAAGGCCTGCGCGCCCACGAGCAAGCGAATGCCCCGCGCTCCGTCGGGGCGCTGCTCGCCCACATACGTGAGACCACGCGCGACAACGTCGCCAGGGCGTATGGCGAGCTGGGCCAAGTGCTCGCCGTGTTCCGGAAGGTCGACTGTACGCCGGTCCTCATGAAAGGCGCGGCGCTGGCACGTTTCACATATGCCGAGCCCGCGCTGCGCCCGTTTGCCGACCTGGACCTCCTGGTGCCGCTACCCGATGTGAGCGCGGCGCATCAAGGGCTACGGCAGGCAGGCTACGTATTGGCCGGGGACGTTCCCACCGACGCCGACCTGATCTGGCGGCACGGCCGCGGGTACTTTGACCCGGACGGCATACGTATGCCGGTTGACCTCCACTGGCGCTTTGTCGGCTATCCGCTGATCCTGCCGCTGGACCGGCCCGGGATTTTCCGGCGGGCGACAGAGGTGCTGATCGAGGGTGAGCCGGCGCTGCTCCCGGCGCCCGGCGACCTGGTGGTTGCCGCGTGCGTCTCGTTTCTTCGTGAATGCTGGTACCGGAAGCCGCGATTGCGCTACCTACGCGATCTCGCAGAGATCGCAACGCGGCACTCTGTAGACTGGGATCTGGTCACCCACGTGGTCTGCTCCACGCCGCCCTTGCGCTCTCCTGCCTACTTTGCGCTGGCCGCAGCCGCGGACCTGTTGGACGCCCCTATCCCGGCCCCCGTCCTCGGGACGCTCCGCCCGCGTCGATCGCCCGCGATCGTGCGGCGGCTACGCGCATACACTGCGAGTCGAGCCCTTGAGACCGACCGACCCCTCCGATCGCTCTTGCAGGTCGCCCTGATGCGATGGATGGATAGCCGGTCAACCGGCGAATTTCTGGGATGGGTCAGGGAACTGGTGCTGGTCCCGCCGCCGCTCGCGGAGAGCCAACGGCGCTGGCTCCAGATGCTGCGAGAGCGCTGACGCGCAACCACAGGCCAACCGGCTACAGCCAGCACCACCCCTTAGGTAGTGTTTCCGATCGATCAACAGGTAGGCCAGGCGCTGGCGGCCCCACAGTGGTTCCACACCGGCCGAAAGGACGAAGGCGCGCCCGCCATGCATCCTCACTGATCGGTGCAGCGGTCAGGATCGGATAGTAGTATACGAAACCCGCAACCGCCGCCGCGAGGAGAACCGCCGAGGCCGCCCGGGCGGCGCGCGCGCTCCGTAGCATCGAAACGGCACAGGCCAATACCGCGCAGAGGTATGGCACCGTCGGGAGCACGTAGTAGAGAAACATGAAAGAACGCGAGTCGACCAGCACGAACCATGGTCCATACGTCGCCGCCACCGCGGCGATCAAGGGTAGTTCTGGCGCGAGGACGTCCCGGTGACGCGCGGCGGCGATACCGACACAGAGCGCCGCGGCCAGCGCCGCCCACCATACCACCGGATTGCCCAGGGCCAGGATCTCGCGGACGACCGTGGGGGTTTGGCTAAAGAAGTAGACAATCGGCCGCTTGAGCAGCAGCCATGACCAGGGCGGCGACTGATAGGGATGGTCGCCGAAGAACCCCAGATGATAGCGGAGCATGGCAAGCTGCCGGCTCAAAACACTTCGGACAAAGGAGTCAGTGTGCCACGGCAGGCTCAGGAGCGCGCCCGGCAGGCGCCCCAGGTAGACAAATGCGTAGACCGTCGCAGGGATAATCAGGAACGACAGAATGAGCGACCAGGCCATTTCGCGAAGCGCGTAGAGAACGGCGTGCGCCTTCCAGACCCCCCGCACACGGACCTCCCACACGACGGTGAGGCAGACGAGCACCACCGCCATGTACAGGCCGGGCCACTTCGTGGCGATCGCCAATCCCGCGGCGAAGCCCGCCAGCAGCCGCCACGGCCGTCGGAGAGACCGCCACCGACCTTCATGGCTGGCGCCGAACGCCCCGCGTCGAACCAGATCGTCGCGATCGCACACGGCGAAGTACAACGCGGCCACCTCGAAGAGGGTGAGGAATCCGTCGAGCATCGCGACACGGGAGTGCACGATATGGAGCAGGTCGAACGCCAGCAAGCCTGCGGCGAGCGCCGCGGCAAGCATTGACCGGAGGAGTCGATGGGTGAGCCCATAGAGACCCAGGACCGTCAGCGTCCCGGCGACGGCCGCCATCACGCGCCATCCAAATGGATTGTAGCCGAACAGCTGGATGCCCCCCGCGATCAGCCACTTACCCAGTGGGGGGTGGCCGGAGCTGGTCTCGCCGGTTACACCACAGAGCGCGGGGGATTGGTACAGATACCAGCAGGCGTCCTGCGCATAATAGATCTCGTCGAACACAATCTCATCGGGTTGACCGATCCCGACGATACGCACCGCGAACGCGATCGCAACGATGACTGCCGGGACCCAGAGATCGCGCCGGGCTGGCAACGTAGACTCACGACGCGCTACACGACCAGACAGGTCAGCGTGTCCGCCACCCCCGCGGTCCGCTGGATCCTCGTGATCACCGTATCGCCGAGCGACGCCATGTCCCCGGCTTCGGTCATGCAGATGATATCGTAGGGACCCGTCACGACGTGCACCTCGCGGACCCCCTTGATCTTGCGGATGGCGATGGACGCCTTGCGGGCCTGGCCTGGAGCCGCCTTCAGCAAGACTACGGCAGACACCACCGGACTTCACCTCCCTGTTGAGACGCTGCATTTCTTACTTGCCCGATCCCTCTGTTCCTCCTGGGAGGATCGCGCGGGATGTGGAGGCGCAGGGGGCCCGCTAGGACGGTGTCCCAGACCGTTTGCTCAGCAGGAGATCCAGCCGGTCCACGGTGCGCGCGAGGATCGCAAAGGCGCGCTCGACCGGCTCGGGCGTCGAAAGATCCACGCCGGCCGCCTGCAGCGCATCGAGGGGAAACGTCGATCCCCCGGCCTTCAGGAACGCCAGGTAACTGTCGGCGGCGCCGGGTGTCCCCGCCAGCACGCGCTCGGCGAGCGCGTGAGCGCCCGAGATGCCGGTCGAATACTGGAACACGTAGAAGTTCATGTACAGGTGCGTGGGAAACTCCGCCCACATGATGCCGGCGCGATCGTGATCCACCTCGACCTCGCCGCCGTATCCTTCGGTGAGCAGTTGCGCCATCAAGTCGATCAGGCTTCGCGCCGTGAGCGCCTCACCCCGCTCGACACGCTGGTGCATTTCCAATTCGAATCGCGCGAGCGTCGGCATCACGAAGAAGTAACGGTAGAAGTTGCTCATCGCCTCTTCGAGCACGGCCAGTTGCAGATCGGGGTCGGCGTGAGCCGCCAGGAGATGAGCGCGCACCATAGCCTGATTGAAGTTCGAGGCAACCTCGGCCAGAAAAATCGGATAACGCGCATAGATAAACGGTTGCGTCTTCCACGAATAGTACGAGTGCATCGAGTGTCCCAGCTCGTGCGCTAGCGTGCTCATGCTGAAAATATCGTCGGCGTAACTCATGAGGATAAACGGGTTGGTCCCCTGCGATCCTGCTGAGAAGGCGCCGGAGCGCTTCCCTTTGTTGGGATAGATGTCGACCCACCGCTGTTCGAGCAACCCGCGACGCATGATCGACACGTACTCGTCCCCCAAGGGTCGCATGCCCTGGCAGATCCAGTCCACCGATTGCGCGAAGGGGACCTTTGGCTTGCGCACTCCCAGCGGCGCGCTGCGATCGTAGGGGAACAGCCGATCGTAGCCGAGCGCGCGGCGCCTGACGCGCCAGTAACGGTGCCAGGTCGGCAGGTTACGGCGGAACACCGCGATGAGATTGTGGAAGACCTCGACCGGGATGTGGTTTGGCAGCAACGCCGCCTCCAGCGCCGAGCCGTACCGCCTGGCGCGGGCCATGAAGACGTCCTGTTTGACGACGGCGGCGATGCAGTTGGCCATTGCATTCTTGTTTGCCAGGTGCGCATCGGCATAGCTTTCCCATGACGTCCTGCGGACTTCGCGGTCGGGATCCGTTTGCAGCGACGAAAGGTTGCCCTGCGCCACTTCAATCGGCTCTGCCGATCCCGTGGCATGCGCGGGACCGAAGGTGAGGTCGGCGTCCGCGAGCACGCCGTGTGTCGCCGAGGCCGAGCGAAACGCGTCGAGCAGGTGCCCCAGCAGTTCCTCGACCTCGCCCGCGCGAATGTGGGGTTGGCGGTGCTCGAGCCGGTCGACGTAGTGTGTGTAGTGCGCAAGACGTGCATCGTTCCGCATCCAGTCCCGCAGCGTCTGGAAGCCGATGGCAACAATTTCGGGGTCGGCAAATGCCGCCGCGGCAATCGCCCTGGCCATCAGACCCCGCGCGCGGTCGAACCGCGCCGCCGCTTCTTGATCGGTCGTGTCGGCGGTGTGCCCCATGTTGGCGTAGATCATCACGTGACCCAGCGCCCGGAACGCCCGCTGGAAGGCCTCAAACCACTCGGTCAGGCGGGGCGGCCCGCCGTCGAGACTGCCTTTGAAGCGCCCGAGTTCGGCCAGTTGGATCTCGACCTCTTTGAAGGCTCCCTCCCAGGCCTGCGCGGACGGAAACACAGACGCCATGTCCCAGGTGTGCTCGGTCGCGATGGCACTACGAGGAAGCACAGCCGCCTGAACCATTGACGCCCCCAAATTGACGCCTCCCAAGATGTGTGGTGGACGGAAGAAAATTCCGCGGCCGCGCACCGGTCCCTCCCGTGGTTCAGGCCCTCTGCGTCACCAGGCTGCAACGCGCGCATGAGCAGTCGGGCGGTTTCGATACGGAACTCGTTAGTGTCCGGCGGGCCCGCCAACCTTCTTGAGCCTCGACAGGTACTGCTTGCGAAACTTCGCGACCTTTGGAGCGACAACCACCCGACAGTACGGCTGATCGGGATTGTGCTCGAAGTAGCGCTGGTGGTACTCCTCGGCCGGGTAGAACGTCGTCAACGGTGTGACCTCCGTGACGATCGGGTTGCCCCACATGCGGGCCGTCGTGAATTCGCGAATCACCTCGTCGGCGGTGGCCTTCTGTTCGGGCGAGTGATAGAAGATGCCCGATCGATACTGCGTCCCCATATCGTTGCCCTGCCGGTTAAGCGTGGTCGGGTCGTGGATTGTGAAGAAGACTTCGAGAATCTGTTTGAAGGACACCACGCGCGGGTCGAAGGTGACCTGGACGACCTCGGCGTGTCCGGTCGTGCCGGTGCAGACCTCTTTATAGGAAGGATTTGGCGTCGCTCCTCCCGAGTACCCGGAGATGGCGCTCTCCACGCCCTGCAGGTCGTTGAAGACGGTCTCCACGCACCAAAAGCACCCGCCGGCCAGTGTGGCGACTTCCCTCTCAACGGTCATCTGCGCAGGCTCCTCTCACGTCGTCTTTCTGCTCATCGAACGTGGAACCCGATAATCCGGCCGGTTGTTCCCTCGCTGAACGCCTTCATTTCGGCCATGGCCAGATGAAAGTCCTCATTCTTCAAGCCGTCCGCCAGCCCGCCGTCCCCCGCGCGTTCCAGCCCGATCTGGACCGACCGGTGCACCCACTCTTTCAGGAAGGCCTGTGTCGTACCGTCCGCGGCGACCACCAGCCGTTCCATATCCAGTCCGGCGGTCTCATAGTGACGCAAATAGTGTTCTAGATACCGCCGGCGCAACTCTGCCTTTGGCGGCCCGAAGTAGACACACTGACTGATACGGCCCGGGCGGTCCTTGATGGCTGCCTCCATGCGGTCGATGGCATTCGTGGTGAGAATAAACCCGATGTCTTCGTACGGCCGCAACCCATCCATCTGGTCGAGCAGATCGCCGAGCACCGAGCTGTAGAGGTTGATTTCCCTTGAAGAGAACACCAGGTCGACGTCTTCGAAGATCACCAGCGACGGCTGTAGGAGCCTGGCCAGGGCGAAGATGGCATTTACGCGCAGCATGGCCATGCCGCTCACGACGATGCGTGTGGCATCAGGGAGCTTGCTGCACAGATACCGGCAGGCGAAGGTCTTCCCGGTGCCGGGCGGGCCGTAGAGCAACACCCCCCGGCGTACCGGCACCCGATGCGCCTTGAGGATCTCCCGCCTGCGGTGCAGGTCGATGACGTTTCGCCAGAGGATCTGCCGGATCTGCTCGTCGATCACGATGTCGGCATCGTCGACGCGCTCTTCTGTTTTGAAGCGCAGCCGGGGCGTCCCTGGACGTTCGATATTGCCGTGCTCGTCCGTGATGCCCGTTTCGACCACGAACTCCAGCAGACGGTTCCGATAGATCGACCGTTCCGAGCTGCGCTCGTCCAACTGTCTGAGCACCGCCTCCGCCAGCGTGGCAGTGTCCGCGGCCACCTCCAAGATGGCCGCGTCCTGTTCGGGGCTGTAACGCAGCCTCACCGCCAGGCGATCGCCGCCCTGCGCCGACGCCGAGCCGGACACCCAGAACCGGTCGATGGGAAGAAAAATCTCCTCACCGGGACCCACGGGCCACGCGATGTTCTGCGAACGTTTGATCCGGCGGGAAACCCACCGCGACGCCTTCCCGTGCAGCAGCGTGTTGAGCGCTTCCTCGTGTTCGGATTCGATTGTCGCAACGTTCTCGCGGGTCGCAAAGTACTCGTCGGTGGCCTTGAAGAGATCGACAAACCGGTAGGACGCAAACGCCTTTGCATCGACTTGGATGCCGGCCAACCTGCGGCGGCCGAAGGCGGCGCCCAGCCAACCATCGATGTCCTGAGGCAGGCCGCCAAGCAGCCAGCGGATCATGGACGGACCGCCAGGCGACCGAAGAGTCTCCTTCCGGGCTGCCGCAGCTTCTTGATGTTCCGACACATGGGGGTCGTTGGAGCCTCCTGCCTCGCCGGCGCGTTCTGGTGCGGACAGAAGGTTGAATACGCAGATCGGCCTCGTGCTCCTGCTCGGCCACTTTCCGCTCCAAGCGCCAGCACCGTGTCTTGGTCCGCCACGACGGCCAAAAATGCGTCGAGAGAACGGTCCGCGTGATCCCAGACCACGGCGGCCGCGGAATAATTGAAGTATCTCGCGGTGTGATCCTCATAGGCGGCGAGGACGTCCAGACCTTCTGCGAGGGCCACCTCAACGACAACCCCGAAGAGATGGTGCGCTGTGGAGCCGTCCGGCATCACGCCGAGTTGTCTGAGGAAATGCCACGCCTGCAAATAGTGCCGTGATTCCAACCCGTCGATCGCCAACACACCTCGAAGCGTATCACTCGCCCGTGACCGCTGGTCCGCTGCGAGCGCGTTTCTGGCCTCCACAAAGGATCTCCATGGCTCAACGCGTTGACGCGTCCCGCCGGAGGTCGACGGCCACGCCTCAGCCGGAACGTCTCCGAAGAGCAGGTCTCTGGGTTCCACCTCGCGCAGGAGTTAGTGGGTCGCCTGCCACTCGATCAGCGGACCCGCCACCCAGGTCGGTTTCGGCTGGTGATAGAGTTCGGTCGTATCTGTGTAGGTGAGTTCCAGGATGCGCCCGCGCATGGCGGCACGCAGCTGCCGGTACACCTGTCCGGCGTCGCGCGCATCGTTCTTCGCGCGCACGCAGTGCTGATCGTAGGCGGCGTAGTCGCCGCGCGCCAGCAACTCGATCCCTTCCTCGATGGTCTTGCGCGCGAGTTCGAGCCCACCCTGCAATGGGTGGAACGACTTGTCAGGCGGGTCGCCATACCCGATCCCGTGATGAAATGCATCGGCGGTGGACACGACGACCGCGCCCTCGGCGAGCCGGGCGAGTTCATCGATGCCGGGCAACCGTTCGGGCTTGCCACCGGCCAGGTACGGATACCGCTCGACAACCTCTGGACCTTTGACCCCGCGACGTTTCGTCTCGGCTTCCCAGAAGTACCTGAACGTGACCAGTGAATGGTCATCACGCCACTCGTTCCGACCGGCAATGCCCGGTCCCTGGATCCCCCAGAACGGCCACTTGGAGGGATCCTCCCCAGCCGATACAAGGCGGCGGGCCTCCTGCATCTCGTCGGTGAAAGCATGCAGGACGCTCACCACGATGACGCGGTCCGTCCCGCTGTCCAAACAGGCGTTGATGACCGCGGCGGTCTGATGACCGCAATCGAGTACGCTCGTGTGGGGAAAGACCAGCACTCCGCCGGCCTTCAGCGCGGGCGCCAGGTTCCACTGTCGCGCCTGCTCGAAGCGTTGACGCGTACCGTGCTCGCCCAATGCGTCGTGTTCTCGGCGGTAGAGCGCGTGGATCTCTTGGCGCAACTTCTGCCGATCGATGCTCATGGGAAGCCTCCCCGGATCTCGGGGAGAGTTGGGCGCGGCGGCGACCCACACCTGCCGAGCCCCCGCACTCCTGGCTCGTCTCCCCTGGACGTGGATATACATGAGACCAGGGCCGGCTACACCCGCACGTCACTAAGGAGATTGCGCGATGCGCCTCGTGGTGGTCAGGAGCGTGCTCTGCCTCGTGATGCTGACGATGGTCCCGGCGTTTGCGCCGCCCGTCACGCATGCCGCGGCCCCCGGCAACGTGCAAATCGCACCCCGGCAGAACTCGCGCCCCAGAATAGATTTTCCCCCTCCGCCGTTCCCGATGATCGCGACGCGCCGCATGCTCTCTGTATCCTTTCTCTGCGCCGGGGAGAGAGCCTTGCGGCGGCCCGGGGCGCGGAAAGGGAAAGAGAGTGGTTGAGGCCAAGAGTGCGGGTGACGGAGGTCGAGGCCATGAACTACCAAGCGTGGTTCCAATGCGTCAACGGCTGCCCCGGCAGATTCCCGCTGACGGAGATCATCTACCGGTGCCCAACCTGCGACGCGCTGCTCGAGGTACGCCATGACTTGGACGCGCTCCGTCATCGCGCATCGTCCGCATGGATCCAGCTCTTCGACGATCGCTACCGCCGCAACGTCTATCCGTATGGATCTGGCGTCTGGGGCAAGAAAGAGTGGGTCATGCCGTCGATCGACAACGAGAACATTGTATCGGTCTATGAAGGGAACACCAACCTGTTCTGGGCGGAACGGTACGGGAAGCAATTGGGAGTGGACGATCTTTGGGTCAAGCAGTGCGGGACGTCGCACACCGGATCGTTCAAAGATCTCGGCATGACCGTCCTCGTCTCGGTCGTCAAGCAGATGATCAGCGACGGCAAACCCATCCACGCGGTCGCATGCGCGTCGACCGGCGACACGTCTGCGGCGCTCGCCGCCTACTGCGCCGCGGCCGGGATTGCCGCCGTCGTGCTGCTGCCCCGTAATCGGGTCACGCCGGCGCAGTTGGTCCAACCGCTGGCGAACGGCGCGCTGGTGCTCTCCCTCGACACGGACTTCGACGGGTGCATGGCGATCGTCAAAGAGATCACGAAAGACAATCGAGTCTATCTAGCCAACTCGCTCAACAGCCTCCGGATCGAGGGGCAAAAGACAGTGTCGATCGAGATCGTGCAGCAGTTCGACTGGGAAGTGCCGGACTGGGTCATTATCCCCGGCGGCAACCTGGGCAACGTCAGCGCGCTGGGCGGCGGCTTCCTGATGATGCAAGAGCTGGGCCTCATCCAGAAACTGCCGCGGATCTGTGTGGCCCAGGCGCACAACGCCAACCCCCTCTACCGTTCGTTCCAACGAGGGTTCCGCTCGTTCGAACCGATCGCCGCCCAGCCCACGCTGGCCAGCGCGATCCAGATCGGCAACCCGGTGTCGATCGGGCGAGCCATCGCGACGTTGCAGCGCTTCAGTGGGCTCGTCGAAGAGGCCACGGAACAGGAACTTGTCGATGAAGCAGCCCTGGCGGACCGTACGGGAATGTTCAACTGCCCGCATACTGGTGTCGCGCTGGCGGCATTGCGAAAACTGGTCGACGGGGACGTCATCCGGTCGAGCGACCGCGTCGTGGTCATCTCGACGGCGCACGGGCTCAAGTTCGCCGACCAGAAAGCCGCGTATCACACCGGGGCGCTGCCCGGGGTCAGGGCGTCGTATGCGAATCGCCCGGTGGAACTGCAGGCTGACCTTGGAAAGGTGACTGACGCCATCGCCCGGCACGTGGATCGTATTCAAACGGCCGAGCGATCCTAGATCGTCACGCCGGTATCCTCAGGGATGTCGCAGCCATCTGTAGGCGTTTGTCCAGCGTCCAAAACCCGCACCCGGTGACCAGGGCGGACGCGAGCAGGTGAACGTCGATCCACCCGAGCCCCAGTCCATGCAGTCGCGCGGTTTCGACCAGATACAGCACTTCGCCGTGTTCGGTGACCCGCGATTGCGCCAACGCGTCCATCAAACCAAGGATCTCGGAGCGACTCCGCAGATGTCCGCACGCCACCTCGCCGAGGACGAATGGGTGACAAAGCACTTGATCGTCAAGAAGCAGCGCGGAGAGACGGGGACTTCCCCGTCTGAGGTGCTCCACCCAGACCGAGGTATCGACGAGCGTCATGCTGCCGGCTGAGAACGCCGGCGTCGAACAGGCTTCAAACCCTTCTCGGTACCGGCCAGAGCCGCCAGGCGCCGGGCGCTCTCCCGGGAGATGAGGGCCTCGAGTCCCAGACGGACGAGCGCGGTCTTTTCAGTCACGCCGGTCAGCCGGGCCGCCCGTCGGAGTAATTCGTCGTTGATGTTGAGAGTGGTCTTCATATGTATCAGTATGTATCATTCATACATACTTGTCAATGAGAGACCCCAGAGTCGAGCACCATCGCGTTGGACTTCACGAAGTCCATGATCTGCGAGCGCGAAAACGGCCAGCAGGAGTCTTCGTGCCCTTCGTCCTGTTCGAAGAATGGAGCGGGTTCGTGGAATCGGCGTCGGTCAGGGCGGCCAGCACGTCGTCGAACGGCGTGGTTTCTTGGGCCGTCTTGAACGGAGCCAGACGACGATAGATCTCCGCGGCGGCCGCGTGAAATTCTCCCGGCAGCCCGGCGCTGCGGAACGTCGCCGAAATCTCGTCCATCTCGCCCACGAACCGCCATGCTTTCGCGCTGGCCTGCCGAACTCGTTGCTCGGCCCGCTTTGCCGAGCCCGCCTCATCGCTCGTCCACTGCCGGTAGAGGTCCTCTCGGACGCCGTGCTGCTCAGCCGTCGCGACGACGGCAGCCAGGAGCGCCGTCGTGCCTTTTGTATAGGCCGCGTAGCACATCTTGAGCGCCGACGCCTTGCCGGCCTCAGCGCCGATGACCTGGGTCGCCAACGGACCGCCCGAGAAGCAGGCGGCGACCTCGTCGGCACGCGGCCCTGACAGATAGAGCCGGGTCGCGCCCGGCGTCCAGGCCGGGCCGCCGATGATCCCGCCGTCCACAAATGTTGCGCCCGCCGCCGTCATGCGTTGACTGATATCGACGGCGCGGCGCGGCGAAATGGCGTTTGCGTCCAGATACAAACCCGCAAACCCGCACGCCAGTACCTGGCGTGCGACCGCATCCGCGGCGTCCGGCGGGCACACGCTCACGATAACCGAGCAGGTCGCGCACAGCCTCGCAAGGGTCTGCGTGTCCTGCAGGCCGAACTTTGCGGCACGCCCGCGCGTCTGAGCGCTTCGTCCCTCGGACGCCCAGTACGCTACATGCCCGCTCGTCTGGGCGCTCGCCGCCACCGATATGCCCATCTCACCTGGATGGACGATCCCGATTCGTTGACTACCTGTCACGGCTGCTCTCCTCTGCCCTCGCTTCGTGGCTGACGCGGCTTCTTCGGCCGTACCGCGACCTGGACGTCATCGCGAAACACGACGTCGACCGACCTCTCCTTGATCCTGATGACCCGATACCGCTGCCCGACCGTCTGACACGCCGCGACCGTCTTCCGCCCGTAGCGCCGCCACCCTTCCTCCGTGAAGTAGAACCTGGTGTTCTTGGACAGCCGGCGAGGGGCCGGCATCTGGATCCAGGCACGAACGACCGTCTCATGACGACTCAAGCCCATGAGGCCCTGCTTCCAATCACGGTCGGTGATCTGCTCGACGATGCGCAGCGGGAGGTCGGCAACGCCCGAGAGCCGACGAAGCATGCGCAGCTGTTCCCTGCGACTCATGTGCTCGATCAGCTCGATGCGTCGGAAC
>CBRGMJ010000004.1:0-13456 GCA_967797525.1 uncultured bacterium
GAATACTGTTACACACTTCGGGGCCGGGACCCAGACGGGCGCGCAGGCGCTCGGTGGTCTGCTGCAAGGGCTGGCCTCGGGGTACGTTGAGGTGGTCGAGCTCGGCGCCATCCTCAACGAGAACACCCCTGTGATCCACCTGCCCCCGCCGCTGGCCAACACGCCGGGCTTCAAACGCCACGCCGTGTCCGAATACGACGAGAACGGCCCGGCCTGGGCATGGTACTGGTATGAGGTCGGGGAGCACGTGGGCACGCACTTCGATGCACCCTGCCACTGGATCACGGGCCGCAACCGCGAGGCGTTGCACCAGATCGATCCTCGAACACTCGTCGCTCCCATCGCCGTGATCGACATCGTCGATGAGGTCAAACGCAATCCTGATGCAATCGTGACAAAACAGATGCTGCTGGATTGGGAAGCGAAACACGGCCGGATCCAAGACGGCGCCTGGGTGTTTGTCCGCACCGGCTGGGCCGCGCGCGCCGATGACCCTGTCGCGTTCGACAACCGGCGCGAGGATGGGCCGCACACGCCCGGGATGGGCGCGACCGGTGCCAGGTTCCTGACCGAAGAGCGCAACGTGCTCGGCGTGGGCGTCGAAACGATCGGCACGGACGCCGGCCAGGCGTTTCGCGAGAACCCCCCGTTCCCGAATCATGCTATTATGCACGGCGCAGGCAAGTACGGACTCACCTCGCTAATCAATCTCGACCGGCTGCCGATGACGGGAGCGGTGCTGGTCGTTTTGCCCATAAAGGTCGAAGGCGGCACCGGGTGTCCGGTGCGGCCCATTGCCCTGGTCCCGAAGGGCTAGGAGGATCATCGTGAGTCAATCAGACGAGAAGATCGAACTGCTCAAGCCGGTCCTTTCCGGAAACGGCGGCAGCGATTACGAGCGTTACCTGCGCACCGACGAATTGCTGTCGTTGCAGAGGACACCTGAGGAGATGTCGCACCGCGACGAGTTGCTCTTCCAGACGGTACACCAGTCGTCCGAACTGTGGCTGAAGCACGGGTGCTGGGAGATCGAGGGCGCGACGCACCTTATCCGACAGCGTAACCTCCGCGGCGCGATTCGACTGCTGCGCCGTGCGGCGCACGCGATGGACATCGTCATCAACAACGTGGCGATGCTGGAACACCTCTCGCCGTGGGACTACCAGTCGATCCGCAGGACGCTGGGGCACGGCAGCGGGTTTGACTCGCCCGGGTTCAACGCCGTCAACCGCGTCACCCCGCCGCTCGGCGAAGCGTTCGAAGAGGTGCTGCGTGAGCAGAGCGTCACGATCGCCCAACTCTATCAGCGCGGTGACGACTACCCCGACCTGCTGCAGGTCGCCGAGGGTCTGGTCGACTGGGACCAGCGGCTGACGCTGTGGCGCGTGCACCATTTCAAAGTCGTGCGGCGCGTCATCGGCGGCGGCGTCACAGGCACCGCGGGCACACCGGTCGAAATCCTCGGCAAGCTGATCCACAAACAGCGATTCTCGGCGCTCTGGACGGTACGCGACGAACTGACCGCCATCGCCAAGCAAAGCGAGGCAGCCGTTGACGGGACCGCTCCCACTAAGACTTACTGAGTGCACGTGGACTGAAGCACAAGAACGGCTGAAGACCGCGAGGATCGCGCTCTTCCCCACCGGCGCGAACGAGGCGCAGGGGCCGCACCTGCCGATGTCCGCCGACGTCATCATGTCGGATGCGATGTGCGTGCGTGGCGCGGCGGAACTACGGCGGCGCGGGGTTGAGGCGCTGGTGCTCCCGACCCTGCCCTTTGGCGCATCCTACGCCTCGTATCCCTTCCCCGGTACGATCGTACTGTCGCCGACGGCTATCCAGGCTGTCGTCGTCGACGTGGGCCGCAACATGGCGCGACACGGCATCACGCACCTGCTGCTGGCGAGCGCGCACCTCGAGCCGAGCCACCTGGCGGCCCTCGACGCTTCGGGGTATACCCTCGAGCGCGAGACGAATTTGAAGGTCGGCGTGCTGGATCTGCGAGAAGCCCGGTGGGCCGGGCGACTCTCCGAGGAGTTTCAGCGCGGCGCGCGCCACGGCGGGCGGTACGGCACCTCGCTGGTGCTGGCGCTCCGACCCGATCTGGTCCGCATGGATGTTGCGAAGAGCCTGCCACCGTTGTGGATCAATCTGTTGGAAGCGGTCCAGAAAGGCGCCCGTACCTTCGATCAGGCCGGCTCGCCGAAGGCCTACTTTGGTGACCCGGCGCAGGCCAGCGCCGAAGAAGGCAAGAGTCTCCTCGACGCACTGGGGCCAATCATCGCCGACGCCGCCGAAGAGTTGATGCGACGCTAAGGCCAGCCCGAACCCCTACACGCGTTCCCACACAATTCGTACTTCGGCTCCACGCTGCGCGAGCGATCGGCCGGTCAACGTGAGCTTTGTCGCAGACATCTCGACGTCGCGAACCAGATCCGTTCCCACCCAATCGTGATAAAGGCTCACTTCGACGTGGTGCACGACCTGATTGCCGTCGACCTCGTACCGACCCGCGTACGAGAGGTAGGTGCGCGCCGCGCGGGCCTTCTCGCGGGCCGTGGCGCGATGAATGCCCCCGGCAGCGAACGCGTGGCGGCCGCCGCTGGTGATCGCGACCGACATGTACCCCGCCGTGTCGTACATGATGTACCCGCTGGGGGTCTTGCCGTACGGATAACTGATGCGTCCATCACCGCGATGGACTTCGCACGAGATCAACTTCCACGTTCCAACCAGGGGATTCTTACCCACACAGCGGCATTCGGTCGGGGGCCAGAATCCTCCTGTGAACGCGTTAGGCGTCTCCGTTTTCTTCGAACAGATTCTCGCCGCGGTGGAGTCGATGGGCGATCCGGTAGGTCTGTCCCTGCGCGCGCACCGTGGGTGAATGGGCCGCGAGATACCGTGCCGCCGCCACGAGTACCGGTACGCCATCGCGCGCCCCGGCCTGACCGCGAAACTGGCGGACCGCCGTTTCGATCGTCTGGATCGTGTGGAAGTTTCGGTCCTCGCGCAGCAGCAGCCGGCCGAGCGTCGCGATCAGCCGCCCAGCCTCACCGCCGCCATAGAGATACCGGGCCACCAACCGGCCGGCCTCGTTGACCTGCTGCTGCCGGTCGAATAACGCGACAAGTTCGCGCAGGGTATCTTCTTCCTGTGGGCCCGAGAATCGCTCACCGCCCGTCGGGTCCGGCAGCCGCACCGGCGGCACGTTGAGAAACCGGTCGAGATAGACGCTCGCCGCTGCGTCGAACACGCCGCGCAGCAATTCGATCGACGGCGCTCGACGCAGCCCCTGCTGCACGGCGTTCGCAAACGTGAACGTGTGCAGCGCCGTGTCCCAGTCGCCAAACTCGTTGCTCGTGGGGAACTGCGCGATGCGCAGCGCCGCGGCGTGGGTCACCGCACCCGCTAGATCGTCCTCGGTGGCACCCTGGCGGAGGGCTTCCAGCAGCGCGTCGGCGATCGCCTGTGCATCCTCACCAAGCAGCACCGGGATAAGGCGCGGGCGTCCGTCCCACGCCCCAGGACCGTCACCTTCCCCGACCGTGCCCCGTCGCCGCTGCTCGCGATTCCCGCGCGCCTCGAGGGCGCGCGGCAGTTCCTCGAAGGCGCGGTTCAGGATCTCGACCAGGTCGACAGGATGCCGCCACTGATTCGACTCTTCCATGCGGTCGGCCGCGGCAAAGATCGGCGCCAGGCTCGAGAGGGAGAGCTCGGAATGCGTCCACCCCGCGACGTCGAGCGCCTCAAAGGCCTTGTTGGTGAAGTCCAAGACGTGACCGATCGTGATGTAGCGGTGATCGGTCGCGGCGGAGAACAACATATCCGCCAGCGAGTGGTGACCGGCGCCGGCCTGCACGGCCGAGACGATGCATCGTTCGGCTCCCTCGGCGTCGCGAACCTCGACGAACTGGCGGAACCAGCGCTTCAGCGTGGCCGCATCGGCCGTCGACCCGGGCAGCGGCGTCAGGGGGAACCGCGGCGCCATGCCGTCACTGTTGGCGGCCACGGCGGACAGACCGTGATACAGTGCGAGCGGCCGATCGTCGGCATCGAGTGCGGGGATCAGATTCATCATGCAGGCGTGGATCGTCAGGCCTTGGCTCCACCCCTCGCGCCGGTAGCGCGTACCAAAGTCCAGGCCGACGCGAAACGGCACGGCGGGATCTTCGGCGCTCCCCACGAGTGCGATGGCATTCTTGGCGATCAGCAACGGGAGGTTGCGCTCGAGCCCTTCGCGCAGACGCTGCCGAGAATGCGCGACGGCATCCACGCGCGCCGTGAGATCGACCCACACGTCGTCGCCGCGGATCTCGACTGGGAACACCCGGACGTCATCGGCCCAGGGATCGAACGTCCCACCGGTGACCAGGTCGAATCGCGCATGGTGCCAGTGGCACGTGAGGATGCCGTCGGCCACCGTCCCGCGGTGCAGCGGGAAGCCCATGTGCGGGCACCGGTTGTCGACCGCATACATGTGTCCATCGCGCGCGAAGAGTACGATCGTGTGGCCGTTGACCTGCACCGGCAGGCACCCGGCCTCCCGGACATCCGACACCCGCGCTGCGGGCGCGTATCCCGTGGTGATAGCCATGCGCCACCCCCTGGACTCTCTTCACCATAGCACGCCACCTTTGCGGGCGGCAAAGCCGTCCTCTACGTCGCGGCGTCCTTCGGATAGACCGCCGCGCGCCAAAACCCCCGCGGGGTCTGCTGATAGGCAGTGACGTCGACACGCGCAAACGCCGCGTCGGCCTCGGCCTGCGCCTGGGCGACGACGGTCTTCGCATCGACGGTGAGCACGTTCCGGTCGCGCATCAGCACCCGCCCATCGACGATGACGTTGGCGACGTCGGCGCCCTCGGCGTAGTAGCCGAGCAACTGTGGGATGTGCGCCCGCGGCGTGAGGTGCGGCTGTTCCAGGTCGAGAGTGATCAGGTCGGCCTTCTTGCCGGGTTCCAGCGAGCCGATCTCGCGATCCCACCCGATGGCCTGCGCGGCCTCGATCGTCACCATACGCAGCACCTTGCCCACCGGGAGGACCGCCGGGTCACGTCGGTCCATCCGCTGCAAGAGCATCGCGCGGTGCAGTTCCTTCCACACGTTGAGGTTCATGTACGGCGCGCTGCCGTCGGTCGCGATGGCGACCCGCACCCCGGCCTCAAGCAGGTCCACGACGGGGCACACCCCGTAGTTGATGTTCTCGTCGGTCGTGGGCACCCACACCACCGCGCAGCCTGACCGCGCCGCCAACCCCACCTCTTGTGCCGTCAATCCGTTGGCGTGTGCCAGCAGCACGTCGGGCCCCATGATCCGCCAGAAGCGATCGCCCAGGGTCTTGAGCCCCCAAGCGAGCGAGCCGCGAAACGCGTGCGTGTGGATCATGACCTGGCACCGGCCGGCAAAGTCGCGCATCTCCTCCGCGTGACGGATCATCTGCGGGGTGTCTTCCGGGCGGTACTCGTGTGGAAACCGCGGGTGGCGGGCGAATCGCCCCAGCAGATATGGCGGGTGGACGCAGACGCGGATCCGATCGCGTTGCGTCTTGTGCCATCGGCTGATCACCGCGGTCGTGACCTGCATGCACTGCTCGTGCGTGAACGACCGCTCGACCGGACGACCGCTGCGCCAGTCGGTGGCGCTCCACGGTTTCGGCACGTGGTCGATGAACGGATCGGGCGGGCCGATTGACAGCATCTCGCGGGTGCCGACGGCCAGCACCCCGTTGAGGTGCGCGTCGGCATATGCCGCGTCATCGGCGCGCGCCGGTGTCGCGCCCAGGACGGTTAGCCCGGTCGTGGTCCCGAAGCGCACGCGCTCGAGCGCGCTTAGCTGCGCCTCAGCGTGCCACCAGTCCGGCGTGGTGGCATGAAAGTAGACCTTGTTGGTGGGCCAGCCGAGGTGCGGGGTGTGCAGCGCTTTGATCATCCCGTGCCCGGCGTGCGAGTACGCATCGATCAAACCGGGCATGACGACATGGCCCGGCACGTCGATGACCTCCCGCGTGCTGTAGCGGGCGGCAACCTCGCCGGCGGGACCGACGGCCACAATGCGATCGCCGCGAATGGCCACCGCACCGGGATTGTGGATCCGATCCTGCTGGTCCATCGTCAGCAGGTATCCGCCCCGCACCAGCAAATCCACGGGTTCAGGGGCATCCAGCAGCATACACCGAGTATACCGCCCAGTCTCGACCGCGCCGGTCAGTGTGTCCGGGGGGACTTCGTTTGAAAAAGGACCTTGTCGTTGGAACGGCGCGCGCACCTCGCGCGGGCAAGGCCAAGGGCGCGATTCCCGTGGGGCAGCGGACCGGCGGAGGTCCGATCGAAATCCCCCTGATCGTGCTCAACGGCGCAGACGACGGTCCCGTGCTGTGGATCAACGGAGCGATCCACGGCGACGAGCCCGAAGGGCCGATGGCCCTCTTCACCCTGCTGTCGCAACTCGACCCGCGCACCATGCGCGGCGCGGTGGTGGCCGCTCCGGTCGTGAACGTGGGAGCCTTCGAACATTCTCAGCGCGGGAATCCTACCGACCTCTTTACCTATGACTTGAATCGCATCTACCCGGGCCGGCCCGACGGCCACCTCACCGAGCGGATCGCGCACGCGCACCACGTCACGATGATCGAGCACGCCGATATGGAAGTCTCGATCCACTCCGGCGGTGCACACTCCTATCTGGCGTATGCGCAATTCTACAATCCCACCCTCGAGGGCCTCGAACTGGCGAAGGCCATGGGACCCGAATGGGATCTCTTGCTCAAGTCGTTCAGCGACCGTGGCAGCCCGATGGCAGCGATGAAGCACAAGGGCAAACCGGCGATCACGGTGGAGCTCGGCGGGATGTGCGACACCTTCCCTGCGCGCTTCCGTGACAACGGCAATGCGCTGGCGCGCGCGCTGCTCAACATCATGCGCCACTACAAGATGGTCGACGGCACGCCGCAGTATGCCCGGCGGTGGATGGTCGGGCAGCAGAAGACCGTCGTGCTGGCGCCGACCTCGGGGTTCTGGATGCCGGTGCCCGAAGTGCTGCGCGAGCGTATCCCTGAAGGCACGATCATGGCCCGCATCTACACGCTCGACGGCGATCTCGCGGCGGAGATCCGCGCGCCGTACGACGGGATCCCCTTTGGGATGCGGACGAACCCAAGCGTGCAGCTCGGCGACTGGTGCATCTTCTACGGCGTCATCGAAGAGGAGATCGGGGGCTAGGAGCCCGAGCGCACGTGGCCGGATCAGCGCGGGTGTCGCAGGCAGTCCGCAGGTTGGAGGGGAACCAGTCGCTCCAACTGGAGATGCCCGGACCGGTGGCCTCTGGCCGCGATCTGTCGGGCGATCATCCGATCTTCGAGCTCGCCCCCGTCGCGCGCAGAGCGGCGTCCGATGCCCTCGAAGCCGGCGAAACGCACTACGCCGATGTCCCGGGTATCGCGCCCCTGCGTGAAGCCGTCGCCGGCGCGCTCGCGGCGCACGGCCTGCGCGTGGACGCCGAAGAGGGTTTGATCATTGCGTCGGGTGAGCAGGAAGCGCGCTTTCTCGCCCTCCACGCCCTGGCGCATATGGGGTACCGGGTCGTCCTCCCCTCCATCGTGCATCCCGGCGCCTGCAAAGCCGCCTCGCTAGGTCAGATGACGGCGGATCGGCTCGCGCTCGATGCCCTCACGATGGCGCCGGCGATCGGTGACGTCACGCGGGTGCTCGCGACGGGCAAGACGGCCCTCTATTTCGAGTCGCCTAACCGGCTGACCGGCAAGATCATCGAGCGGACAACAGTCGAGGCCCTCGCCGAGGCGGTGATGCGCGCCGATGCGGTCGTGGTCTGGGACGCGACGCTGGCGTCTTGGGTGCCCGACGGCACACTGCCTGCGCCGATCGGTGCGCTTCCCGGCATGGCCGACCGCACCATCACGTTGGGGACGCTGTGGTCGGGCGCAGGTGTTGACGGCTGGCTCGCCGCCTATCTCGCCGGCCCGCCGGCGCTCTTTCGACGGGCCCTCAGCCTCAAACAGATCATCGCGATCTGCACGACAACGCCGGCGCAGTGGGGCGTGCTGGGTGTGCTGCACGCCGGTACCGTGGCGTTGAGCGAACGGCGCGCGCTCTTGCAGCGGATCAGAACCGACGCCGCAGGTCTCCTGCCTTCGCGCATCCTGCCCGGCGAAGCCGCGTCGGTGCTTGCCGTACGGCCGGCCACCGGCGCCGATATTTCGCGGCTGCCGGCGAGGCCGGTGCGGGGCGAACCGTTCGGCGCGGCCGGCGTGCTGCGCTTCACCGTGACACCGACGGGTGACGTCGTGGGCGCGATGCGCGCCCTCGCGGCAGACGAACCCCGGCGCGGTGACTCACCGTGAGCGGCGGAGCCGTCAACGCGTCCGCCGGTGGCGCGGGGACGTCGCTGCTCTACTCGCTCACGGCGCGGGCCGCGCAGTTCCCCGATGCGATTACCCTGGGGCGCGGCGATCCCGACTTCGACACCCCGGCCCACATCCGCCGGGCGGTGCAGCAGTGGCTCGAGACGCACGAGCGCGAGCGCGCGTCGCCCGAGGTACTCCTCGCGCGCCTGCACGAAGCGATTGCCGCGCGTCTCAAGACCATCAACGGCATCGACGTCGATCCGCGCACGGAGATCGTCCTCACGCAGGGCGGCCAGGAGGCGCTCTTCGTAATGGTGCAGGCCGCCGTGGGACCAGGTGAGGAAATCATCCTGCCCGAACCCACGTACAACAGCTATCGGGACGCGATCCCTTTTGCCGGCGCGGTCAAAGTGTCGCTGAATATGTCGTTGGAAGACCACTTCGCCCTTGATCCCGACCGCGTGCGCGCCGCCATCACACCGAAGACGCGCGCGCTCGTCTTGGTCTCACCCAACAACCCGACCGGGGCCGTGCTGCCGCTCGGCCATGTTCGAGAACTGGCGGCCATTGCCGAGGAGCATGACCTGATCGTCCTGTCGGACGAGATTTATGACTGCTTCCTCTACGACGGCGCGGTGCACACCTCACCTGCCTCACTGCCGGGGATGGGCGCGCGCACGTTGACCCTCAATGCGCTGTCGAAGTCGTACGCGATGACCGGCTGGCGGCTCGGGTGGGTGGCCGGGCCCGCGGAGATCATGCAGCAGGTCCGGCGGATCAAAGAAGCGGTGAGCGGTGGGACCTCCGTGCTCAGCCACTGTGCGGGCATCGCGGCGCTCACCGGCCCGCAAGAGCCGCTGTACGAGATGCGCGCCGCCTACACCAGGCGCCGCCGTTTGATCATGGAGGGCCTCGACCGCATCGGGCTGCCGTACGGCACGCCGAATGGCGGTCAGTTCATCCTGGTAGATATCCGGCCGACCGGTCTCTCGTCCGTCGAGTTCGCGCGCCGGATCCTTGAAGAGACCCACGTCCTCGTGTTCCCCGGCGTCGGGTACGGCGAGGCGTGGGGCGGCTTCATCCGCATGACCTTTCTGCAGCCCGAGCACCTGATTGCCGAAGCGGTGCGCCGGATCGCGGACGCGATCCCCAGGCTGGGATGAGACCGTCGGACCGAGTGGTCATCGTCAACACGGAGTTGCCTGACATGCGGAGGACAACGCGATGAAAGAGATCCACGCGCCGTTGAAAGAGCGGCTGGTGAAGCGCTACCCCGAGCCGGTCGTCCGGACGTTCGCGCACGATCTCATCCTCGGCCTCGACGGGAGCCCCGAGGAGGCCGACGTCATCAGCGACGGGATCACGACGGCGAGCCTCTGGTGGCACCCCGGGCAGGGGCAGGGTCTGGAGAAGTTCTTTCGGTATCACCGGCGCGTGAAGAACGGCGGGTATGTCCCACGCGCGAAACTCGCCTGGGTCAGGGAAGGACCCGCGTACGCGCTGCTGGAGGCAGGCAGAGCGTTTGGCTACCACGCCGGCAACACGGCGATGCGAAAGGCGATTGAATTGGCAATGAAATCGGGGATCGGAATTGTGGGCGTCCGGAACAGTAATCACTTTGGGATCGCCGGGTATCATGCCAAGACGGCGGCGGACGCGGGCTGCATCGGCCTGGCCATGACCAACGCGAGGGCCGAGATGGCGCCGTGGGGGGCGAAGAACGCGGTGCTGGGCACGAACCCCTGGGGCTGGGCGGTGCCACGTCGCAACGCGTACCCGATCATCCTCGATATGGCGCTGACGATGTCGGGCATCGGCATGATCGCGTGGGCGCATCGCGAGGGTCGCACGGTGCCCGACGATCTCGCGCTCACCGCCGACGGCCGGCGCACCACGAATCCCGCCGAACTGCTCGTCGGCAGCACACAACTCCCGATCGGGCGCGCCAAAGGCTACGGGTTGAGCTTCATGACCGACGTCCTGGCCGGCGTCATGATGGGTGCGCAGTTCGGTGCGTCGGTCTTTCAGGACGACGCGCACTTCGACGTGGCCCACGTCATGACGGCGGTGAACGTCGAGGCGTTCATGCCCAGACAACAGTTCTTCGACCGCCTCGAACAGCTCATTCGCGAGGTGAAGTCGGCGTCGCCGATCACCGCCGGCGAAGAGATCCTGTTGCCCGGCGAAACCGAGCAGCGCCGCATGCAGGACCGGCTGAAGAACGGCATTCCTATCGATGCTGAGACGGTCGAAAAGCTCCGGCCGATCGCGGCGGACCTGGGAGTGCGGTTCCCCCTCTAGCTGAACCGGAGGCCACGCAGATGCACACACCAACGCCAGAGCACCGCGCCGATGTGCAGCGCAGGATCGCGGAACTCAGGAGGATCATGGCCGCCAACAACGTCGCCGCGGTGCTGGGCATCGCGGGCGGCGCGCCGGGACAAACCGGGTTCCTCCGCTACTTTACCAACGTCGAACTGTGGGCGGGGCGCGCGTACTTCATCGTCACGCTGCAGGACCCCGATCCCCTGGTGATCATGTGGTCGAACTACGGCGCCGAGTGGGGTAAGCAGATCGCGACCACGCCGCGCGTCGAGAGCACGATCCTCGACAACCGGCCTCCAATGGCGCGTGTGATCGAAGAACTCAAGAAGGTCACAAGACCTGGTCAGAAGATCGGCACCTTGAACATGTTGTCGGTGCTCTCGCTGAGCGAGCACGCCGTGCTCTCGCAGGGGCTGCCGGGTATCACGTTCCAGGAACTGAACACGGAGGTCAACGCGGTCCGCCAGATCAAGTCGCCGTTTGAGATCACGGCCATGGAGGACACCGGGGTGATTCTCGCCGGCGCCCTCGAACGGTTCGGCGAGGTCGCGAAACCCGGGATGCTCGCGTGGGAAGCCGCCTCCGAGTCCGAACGGTACGCGAAGACCCGCGGATGTTTCTGGGGACGCTCGAAGTACTCGCTCGACGAGCGGCCGTACACGATCCCCCCGCTGCTGGACCGCCCGCTGAAGCGCGATGACGTCATTCTCTTCGAGCTCGTGTACACGGGACCGTTAGGATACTGGCACGAGATCACCTGTGTGTACTCGTTTGGCCCGCTGCCCGATGCAGCGGCCAGACGGTTCGAGACGTGGTGGAGAGCGGTCCAGGCCGCCGCGGCCGTCGCCAGACCCGGCAACCGGTACGGACTCATCGGTGAAACCGCCGACAAAGTGTTTATAGACGCGGGCTATGACGTCATCGGCCATCACACGCCGAACTGTCATACGATCGGCACCGATGAGGCGGACGGCATCACGCCGCCCCCACCCGATGCGCTCCTGAAGGAGAACATGGTCCTCTCCTTCCACCCGTCGACGTGGCTGAGAGGCGATGTCGCGTTCCTGATCTCGGACAATTATCACGTCACCCGAACCGGTGGCCGCGTGCTGTCGCCGTTGGGGAAACCGTACAGGAAGCTCGGCACTTGATAGCGTAGAGGCACTTGATACCAAAGGAGCGTGATCTCGTATGTTGAGCGGACGTCTACCTGCCTGGCGTGTCTTCGCAGCTTTTGGGCTCGTCGCCATCCTGCTGCTCCTCAGCTTCGCCTCCGGTGCGGCCGCCCCGGCCCCGGCCCGTGAGCCCGTCCGCGGCGGGACGCTGACCCTGTCGTACCCGTCGGGGCTCCCGCATCTGGATACCAACGCGGTGTCACAGACGCTGATTGTGGAGGCCATCGGCAACTTCTACGAGCGCCTCTTCGAGCGCGACAGCACCGGGAAGGTCCTCCCTCATCTGGTGGAGTCGGAGCAGGTCTCGTCCGACGGCCTGACCGTCACCTGGAAGCTGCGGCCCAACGTCAAGTTCCACGACGGCTCGCCCTTTAGTGCCGAAGTGGTGAAGTGGAACTTCGATCGGCGCATCTCCAGGCGGCAGATCCAGTATGGGCTGCTGCCGTTCAAATCCATCGACGTGGTCGATGATCTGACCGTGCGGGTCAGCCTGAGCCGCACCTCGCCGAACCTGCACGCGATCCTGACGATGGGAAACAACGCGATGTACAACCCCCGGTAAGTCCAGCAGGTCGGCGATGACGGCAGCCGGCTGCAGGCGTCCGGGACGGGACCGTTTACGGTCGCGGAGTTCCGTCCGAATCAGATCCTGCGCCTGCGGCGAAATCCCAACTACTGGCAGAAGGGGCTCCCGTACCTAGACGAGATCGTCTACCGCGTCGCCGATGACATCAATACCCGGGCCACGATGCTGGCGGCCGGCGATGTCGACATCGCGCGCGAGATCTCGTTCCCCGACGCGCAGCGGTTCAAGACGACGCCGGGCTTCAAGGTGATCGAGCGGGTCGGCTCGCGGCAATACTGCATCTACGTCAACACCCGGCGGCCTCTCGTCAGCGACGTCCGCGTGCGGCAGGCGCTCAATTACGCCGTAGACAAGGAAGGCATCATCCGTACGGTGCTGCTGGGCAACGGCAAGACGGCCACCGTGTGGCTGTTCGGCCCGCAGGTGACTGGTTTCACCCCAACGGCAGGGTATCCATACAACCCGGACAAGGCGCGGGCGTTGCTCGAGGAGGCCGGGTGGCGCGTGGGCGCCGGCGGGATCCGCCAGCGCGACGGTCAGCCGCTGCGGATTACCTATGTCACGCGCAAGGGTGGCGCGCCCGGTGACTTTGAGATTGCCGAGCTCGTCCAGGGGATGCTGCGCGCGGTGGGCGTGGACGTGAACCTGGTCGTGGCCGACAGCGCGACACTGCTCGCCCGGCTGAACGCGCCGGGTGGTGTGGCGGTCGAGTACGATTTGCTCAACCTGGGCAACAATACGTTTACCGCCGACGCGGAATACGTCATGCTCGGGTTCTATCGGAGCGTCGACTTCCCGCCGAACGGGTTCAACTACTCCCACTATTCGAACCCGCAGGTCGACCGGCTGATCGAGGATTCGCTGCGCGTTCGCAATCTGTCGGGACGCAACTCGATCTACTATTCGCAGATCATCAAACAGGTCGTCCAGGACGCGCCGGGGATCCTGCTGTTCGACATTCAAATGCAGGCGCCGATGAAAAACTCCGTCCAAGGCGTCTATCTCGAC
>CBRGMJ010000005.1:0-12717 GCA_967797525.1 uncultured bacterium
GGAACCGGGGCGACGTCGAGTACATGCTGACCGCCTCGGAGATCCTCACGGTCGTGAGGTCGCTACAACGGTCGTTCAAGGTGGGGAACATCGGCCGGGTGATCGGGATCATCGATCAGGATCGAGGGACCGCGATCGCGGGCCGGCTGGGCGCGCTGCCGCGCCTGTTCAACGTGCGTGTCGTGGTCACCGACACCGACACCGGCACGCGCCTGGCCCTGGGCGCGCAGATGGTCCGCCGACGAGACCTGGCCAGAGCGATTGCGCCGTTGGTTGCCCTCTCGGCGGTCGAGCGTGCGCGCAATCAGAGTGGCGGCGAGGGGACGGCGATCGTGAAGCTGACGTTGCGCGCAAAGGGTCTGCCCGCGCCGATCGTGCGAGAGAACATGTTCCACAGCAGCCACGACGTCGCGATCGCCTCGGTGCTCGACATCATCGACGCGATGGAGTTGGCCTTTTACAACGACCTGCGCCGGCTGGAGCCGTACGATCTGACCGTCGAGGTCAGCCTCACCCGGCGGCGCATCACCGCGTCCATCGTCGAACTCGCGGTGGCGTCCCGGGAAGTCAGCGTCGGTGGCACGCTCCGGCTGCGCGTGCGCTTGCAACCCTATCTGGCCGATGCGACGGTGACGCGGACCATCGAAGTGCCGATCCCCATCGACTTCCCGCGCGGGCCGGCGGTCCTCGTCGTGCGCTCGGCGGGGCTTGACGCGCAGGGGACTCCTCCTGAGGCGATCCTGGGAAGCCTGATGCAATCGGAGCCGGTGCCGTGGGGTGTGCCAACGCTCGGCGACGCGGTCCGGCTGTTCGCCGAGTTCGGCCGGAATACCGATCTGCTGGTACGGATCGTGCCGTTTGGACTCCCGGCGACGCAACAGGATTTCACGCGGTTCGACGTGCAGGTAGGGCAAACGCAGCGAACCGACTGGGTCATTCAAGGATCGGAGCGCGTTCCCATCGTCGTCCGGTGAGAGCGGCTCAGGGGGCATTTTGGGCATCTCCTTAATAGGTAGAACAATGAGCCGGCTGACCATCCTCGCTCTGCTCGCCGTGATGCTGACCGCCCCGCTCCTGGCGGTGGCGGCCGCACCGGCGTGGATGCCCGTCGCCGACGTGCGGCCCGGCATGCGAGGCGTCGGTCGAACCGTTGTTGCCGGCACCAAGGTTGAGTCGTTTGACGTCCAGATCCTCGAGATCGTGCCCGGCGCCGGACCGGCCGGTGATTTGATCCTCATCCGCGCGTCCGGACCGCTGATCGTGCGCACCGGGGGCATCGCCGCCGGCATGAGCGGCAGCCCCGTGTACGTGAATGGTCGGCTCGTCGGTGCCATCGGCTACGGATGGGCATTCGCGGATCACTCGCTCGGGCTGGTGACGCCCATCGAAACCATGTTGCGGGCGCTGCCTTCTGCGCGCAGTGAACGCCGGCCGCTTGGACATCCGGTCCAGGCCGGCGGGCGGCGTATCGAGGGTGTGGCTATCGCCTCGACGCTGGCGGGCGCGCGGGCCGCCGAGGCGGCAGCACCCGGTGTTGCGGTGATGATGCCCTTGGCGAGGCCGCTGCTGATGTCCGCCATGGGCAGCCGGGCCGCCGAACTGCTGAGCGCTGAGCTCGGCCCGCTCGGCGTGACCCCTATGCAGGGCGCGGGCAGCTCAACGAACACTCGCCCCGACATCGTCCCGGGGAGCGCCATCGGGGTGCAGTTGGTGAGGGGCGATCTCAACATCGTGTCGATCGGCACGCTGACCTACCGCGACGGCGAGACGGTGCTCGCGTTTGGGCATCCGTTTCTCAACCGGGGGAACACGCGCTATCTGCTGACGGCCGCGACGATTCATGGGGTGATCCCCAGCGAATCGTTTCCATTCAAGATCGGGTCCGCCGGCGCGCCCGTGGGGATCGTCACCGAGGACCGGCGCTCCGCGATCGCGGGCCGGCTCGGCGTCCTGCCGCTCATGGTCGGGGTGCGCACAAAGGTGACCGACGTGGATCGCGGCCGTTCGGTGACGATGACGACGCAGGTCCTACGCGACACGCAATTGGGCCCGGTGCTCACGCTCGCCTCGGCGCTCGAAGCCATCGACCGGGCTCTCGATCGGGTTGGCGAGGGCACGGCACGGGTGCGCATTACGATGCGTGCCAAAGGACTCGACGGCTCGCTCGTGCGAGAGAACGTCTTCTATCACGGGCGCGACGTCGGAGCCGCGGCTATGCTCGAGCTGCCGGAGGCACTGCGCCTCCTGTTCGCCAACGAGTTCGTGCAGACGGGTCCGGTCGATGTGGCCATCGACGTTGAGGTCGGGCAGCGCCGCCAGACCGCCGCGCTCACCGAAAGTGCGCTCGAGCGCCCACGCGTGCGTCAGGGGGAGACGATCTCGGTGCGGGTCGCGTTTCGCCCGTTTCAGGGTCCAGCCGAGACGCGTGTTGTGGAGTTGGCCGTGCCGGATGGGTACCCTGTGGGCCAGGCAACGGTCTTGATCCGTGCCGGCGGCCGTCCGATGCCGGAGCAGGGCCTGCCCCTCTTGTTGACGCAGGAGCCGGTCGAGACCATGGCAGGCTCCGCGGCCGAACAACTCACGTCATTTGCCGATCGTGAGCGTAACACCGATCTGGTCGTGGAACTCATCCCGGGGGCTGCCCGTTTTCCTGATGGGTCGGCTGGCGCTGCGCGGATCGTGCGCGTGCGCATCCCGACACCGTGGGTCGTCCGCGGGCGGGTGCAACTCTCACTCGGGGTCGATCCCCGCTAGACGCGTTCTGAGATGATGCGGCGAACCTCACTGGTGGCGGCGTTGATCGTCGTCGCGGCGCTTAGTGTGGCCCTTATCTGGGCCGTCAACGCCGCGTCGCGCCGCGTCCGCGAGTTCGCGGTGGCCGCGGCCAGCGCTGTGTTGGGTCGCGAGGTGTCCATCGGGCAAGTCACCGGTGACCCCTGGCGCGGCATCGTGCTCGAGAGCCTGCGGATCACTCCCCGCGCCGGGCAGCCTGCCGACGAGAACACCTTTACGGCCCGGCGGCTGACGGTGATCTTCGATCCCATCGCACTGGTTCGTGACCTCTGGCGTCACCAAGGGGCCGCCGCGAGTGTGTCGCAAATCATCCTCGACGAACCGGTCGTGCCGGTGGTACGAGCCGCCAGCGGTCGCTGGAACGTCGACCAGTTGCTGCCGGGGATGACGAGACCCGCGGGGAACGGCGGGGCCTTCACCGGGCGTCTCATCGTCACGGACGGCACCGTCATCTACACCGACCGCGAGCGCACGGCGCCCCAGGTGTTTCAGGCCCGCTTCGAAGAGCTCAACGGGACCGCGGATTTCTCGACGCCACCGCGCGTCCGCCTTCGCGCATCGTTTTTCGAAAGCCGTCGTGATCGACGCATTCCCGTTAGCGCCCGAGGCACGTATACGACGACAACGCGCGACTGGGACATCGACCTGGACGCCAGTGAGGCTGACGCCGGGGCGTGGGGCCCGTACATTCTTACCACGCCCGCGTTCCGCCTCACCGGCGGGCGGTTCGACGCCCGCGTGCACGTGCTCCAGAGTCACGCCGGCGATCACACTGCCATCGACGTGCACGGACGAATCGTGATTCACCAGGGCCGTGCCTCGATTCCCGACCGCGGCGCGACGATCGCGGATGCCAGCGGCGTGATCACGCTCACCAACCTGTCGCTCAGCGCGGAGAGCCTGAAGGGAACGGTGAACGGGTCCCCGATGGAAGTGCGGGGCGAGATCAGTTTCCACGGCGAGCCGCACCTGAATCTGGCGGTGCGCTCGCAGGCCCTCGATTTGGCGATGCTGCGGCGCGTGGTGTTTCCAGGCACCGGCGTCAGCGTGAAGGGCGTCGCATCGGGCGAGGCACGGCTGGTGGGTCCAGTCACGATGCCGCGCGTCGACGGCCGGGTGACGGCCGCCCGCGGCGAGATCGATCATCAGCCTTTTACAGGGGCTGCAGGTGACTTTGCGGTGTACGGGCAGATGGTCCGCATTACCGGTGCGCGCGCACGGTCCGGTGATGCGCGGGTTGAAGGTGACGCCTGGTTGTCACTCGACGCGCCTGACTACGTGCTCAGGGTACGGTTTGATGATGCCGATCGAGCCACCATGGTCAGGTGGGCCCCCGGCCAGTTGCCCGACTTCACCGGTCGGGCGGCCGGTGCGGTGACGGCGATGCGCCGCGGCGATGCGTTGACGCTGGTGGGCCAGGCGTCGGTCGATCGCACGGAGATGGTGGGCGTGGTCCTCGACCGGCTTGATGCCAGCTTTAGCGTCGATCCGCTGGGCATCAGGCTTGACCAGGTTCAGGCCCGCCAGGCACAGTCGTCCGTGTTCTTGCGAGGGCGCATTGACAATGCGGGGCGCCTGACGCTCTCGGCGATCGCGCGCGACGTCGATCTTGAGCACCTACCGGGCGTGCCGATGACCGGGCTGATGGGTGGCCGCGTCGACTTCGCCGGCAGGGTCACCGGATCGGCAGACTCCCCCGTCATCTCCGGTGCAGCGCTGCTTGCGGGCGGCCGCTTTCGCGATCTATCGTTCGACACCGCGCGCGGGCGGATCACGCTGCAAACGGGCCGCCTGACCCACGAGGATGTGGCCGCGCGATCGGGCCGCAGCCGATTCGCGCTCGCCGGTCAGATTGCATGGGGGGCCGAGACGCGTCTTGACCTCGATATTCAGGCCGAACACGCGCCGGCCGGCGTCCTCTCGCGCTGGCTGGAGGCGCCGATGAGCGTGAGCGGGCGGGTCGACGGCCGGATGCGCTTGTACGGTCTGGCGGGCCGACCGTCCGCCTCAGGCCGCGGCGTGCTGCGGGACGCGGAGATCCTCGGGCAGCACATCGACGAGGCGTCCGCGGCGTTCCGGTGGGACGGCACCCGGCTCGCGCTGGACGAGGGCGTGGCGCGACGTCGTCAGTCGGTCATCGAGGCAAGCGGCCTGATCGATCGGCGGACCGGACTGAACCTTGACGTCAAGGGTCGCGGGCTCGATCTTGCCGACGTCGCGTTCTCCACGATCGGTGCCACGCGCCTCGTGGGACAGGTGGACTTCGCGGGCCGCATCTCCGGGCGCCCATCGTCGCCGATCCTCACGACGACGGCCCGATCGTCGACGCTGACAATTAACGGCCGGCGGTTCGATGATGCGTCCGGGCGCGTCCGCTGGGAAGACCAGTTGGTCACCTTCGATGACTTCGTGCTCCGCCTAGGGTCGGAGCGGTACGACATCAATGGTGACATCGCCTTCGGCGGGACCCCGACCACGAGCCTTAGAGTCACCGTCGACAACGGTCGGCTGTCCACCCTCTTAGGGCTCGCCAACGTCCGCTTGGGGGTCCCCCTGGACGCGACCATCAGCGGCTACGCGACTCTTGAGGGCCCGGTCGGCAATCCCGGCGCACATCTCGACCTCCGGCTCAGCGACGGACGCTTCGGCACACATCGAATCCTCGACGGCCGCGCCGACCTGACACTGCGAGACGCGAACGTGACGATCGAGGAGTTCTTCATCCGCCCATCGCAGGGGACGATTGCGGCCCGTGGCACACTCAATTTGAGGGGCGAGAGCCAGGCCGAGATCAGCGGGAGCGATCTCGATCTGGACCTGCTGCGGCCATTCACCAGGCTCACCCAGCCGCTCCTCGGTCGGCTGAGTTTTGCCACGCAGCTTGGCGGCACGCTTGCGGCCCCGGAGATCGGCTTTGCCCTCGAATTGACGCGGGCCGGTATACCGGGTGCGACGTTTGACTCGTTGGTGGCCAACGCGTTCTATCGAGACGGCGAGCTGCAGGTGCAGCAGGCGCTGCTGGTCCAGGACGGAAACAAACTGCGCGCCTCAGGCTCCGCACCGTTCAACCCTGCGCTTATGCGGTTCGACGATCAGCGGCCGATGGACTTCCGCATCACCCTGGCGGATGTGAACCTCGGGCTGCTGCGGCTCGTGACGACGCGCGTCGAGGAAGCCGTGGGAGCAGTCGAGGGTGAAGTGCGCGTGACCGGTAGCTCTACCGCGCCGCACGTGGCCGGCGGCCTGCAGGTGCGCAACGGGCGGCTCAGGTTCAGCGGACTGCAGACCCCGATCGAGAACGTGCGCGTCGACCTTCGCTTCGACGAGAACCAGATCCGCATCCAGGAAGCCACGGCGACGATGGGTGGAGGTCAGGCCCGTCTCGACGGCGCGTTGCGGCTGGTAACGCTTGTGGCTCCTGGGATCGCCCTGGTGGCGGTCGAAGATGCGCCCCTCACGCTGCGCGGCACCGGGCTCCGCGTCGTCTATCCGCCGTTCCTCGACGTACGTGTAGAAGGGCAGGCGCGGATCTGGGGCGCCATCGGCGATCCACGCCGCCCCCTGACGATGGACGGTAGGATGACCGTCTCCGACGGCGTGGTGTCCGTGGTCGTGACCGAGGGCAGCGGCGGGCCGCTGGACTTCCCGCTGGTGTTCCGCGGGGTACGGATGGATGCGGGCCGGAACCTTGCGGTTCAAATGGGCGGGTTGCGGTCCGAGGTAGCGCCCGGAGGGTCGCTGGTGCTCACCGGCACATTGCAGGCGCCGACCCTGGATGGCACCGTCGAAGCCCAACCGGGGAAGATCGCCGCGTTGGGTAACGTGTTCGACGTCCGCAGCGCGATCGCGCGGTTCCAGCCGCGGCAGGGGCTCCGACCCACGGTTGAGGCCCGCGCCGAGACACAGGTTGGGACAACGCGCATCTACCTGAACATCTCCGGGCTTGCCCCGGACCTCACGCTGGACCTCAGATCGGACCCCGACCTGTCCCGCGAGGAAATCTTGGGATTGCTCGGCCGGCAGGCGGGCATTAGCCGGCTCCTGCAGGGCGACGTTGAAGGACAGCTGCGCGCCTCGATCGGTCGCTACCTGTTTGGACGCGTGACGCTGGCCTTGGGACGGGCCATCGGCTTGACGGAGCTCACCATCGACTACGATTTCGAAGGGGCGTTGGCCCTGAGACTGGGCAAACTGTTGTTTCGCGACGTCTACCTGACCTACTCAACGATCCTCGGCCAACAGCCGTCCTGGCTGCTGGCCCTGGAGTACCGCTTCGCCAATAACTGGCAGCTCTCGCTGGGTCTCGATTCGCAGCGACGCCGCGAAGCGATCATCTGGTACACGACGCGATTCTAAGCGCCGCAAGCGTCGGCCCGCGACAGGACTTCGTGGGACCGAGTCGAACCGCACAGACGGCGCAGGGCGGCCCTCCACCGGAGGACGGGACTGGTGTTTGCGGACTACATGCGTGAGTTGCAGCACGTCGTGCTGCTCCGGCCCGATCAGGAGGCCGTGTTGTGGCGCGCCTATCGCCGGGGGGGCGACCAGGCCAGCCGGCAGCGGTTGATCGAGTCCTACCAGCCGCTGGTCTTCAAAGTGGTCATGCACATGCGCCCTCCCGAGCCGCTGACGATGGATCTGATACAGGAAGGGCTCGTGGGGTTGATCGAGGCTGTCGAACGTTTCGATCCCGACCGCGGGGTGCGTTTCTCGACCTTTGCCACCTACCGGATCCGGGGGCGGGTGCTTAACGCGCTCGACCGCGTGCGCATTGAGATCTCGCTCGACCAGGTTCTCACCGCCAGCGAGGAACTCTCGCCGCTGGAGAAACTGGCGGACCCACACGCAGCCGGCGACCTGATCGAAGTCGAAGACCGCGCGCTGTTGGATGCCGTCATGGCACTGATCGAGCGCCTGCCGGCCAGAGAGCGGGCGGTGCTCGGGGCGGTCGTGGCCGCCAGGGAGCCGAAGGCCGCGGCGGCGGAGCTGCGTATCAGCCTCTCACACTTCTATCGACTCCAAAAGCAGGCCACCGAGCGCCTACGCGCACTGCTGCACACCGAAACCATGCACCACGCGCAGCGCGCGCCCGGATACTAGTAGTGTCGCGTAGGAGGGGGCAGGCATGAAACACGAACACGCGCAGTTGTCCGAACGAATCACCAATGCTGAAGACTGGCTGGCTCGGGCTCGCCGGCAGCTGGAGCAGGGCGAGACCGCGCGGGGCACGTTGACCCTGTTGCTGGCTGAGGCCGAAGTGCACCACGCGCGCGAAATCGGGATGGGCGCAGCGCCGGTTCGCGCGCCGCTGCCGCGTGTGCACGCGGCGATCGGGATGCTGACCGTCGTGGCCCTGGCGGCCGCCCTCTGGGCTGCGGGCATCCAGCCCGCGACGGTGCCGCAGTCCACCGCCGACGCTTCGTCGACGACGATTGTCACGCTGTCCGACGGCCACGGCAGGCTGTTGGAACTGGTGCAGGCGTCTGCCGTTGCCGACGCCAAGATCGAGGAGAATCAGGGACTCTCCGTGAAGGTCAGAGTCGTGCGTGTTCCGGTCATCATGACGCCGCCGGTCCTGAGCGCGGCGCCTGTGCTCGGCATTTCTCCACCACCGGTCAGACCGGGGCCGGAGCCCGTGCCCGTCGTCGCCGCGGCACCGGTACCGCCGTCGCCGCCCGCTGATGCGCCTGCCTCCGCTGCCGCGCAGCCGCCCTCACCCCCAGTTGTCAGCGATGCGAACTTGATCGACCTGGTCCTCGCGGCCGAGCGGTCGCTGCGGCGGGCAAACCAGTAACCGAGAGGGTTGCGCGTCGACCGACCCGGATGCTAGCCTGAGCAGGCACCACCGTGCCTTCCACAGCCCGCGCGGTGCTTGAACCTCACCCACAGCTTCGCTCACCGGAAGGGGGAAGATGTTGCCCGTTTGCTGGCTCACGCGCAGGCGTCTCATTGCCGTCGCCACCCTGCTGATTGCCGTGCCCGCCACGGTGGTTGGTCTGGCGGGCTCGGCCAAGACTCAGCAGGCGCCTCCGCTCAGAATCGCCCAACAGCCCAGCCCGACTCCACAACCCAGCCCGTCGCCTCTCCCGACGCCGACGACCGCGCCGCGGGCGACACCATCGCCGGCGGTCACACCGGCGCAGTCGCCGGCTCCGTCACCCGTTCCATCACCGGGAAGCGCGCCATCCCCGGCGCCATCCCCGGCGACGTCCCCCGCGCCCGGTGCCGCACCGTCCCCCGGCGCATCGCCGTCGCCGGCACCCTCGCCGACCGCGACCCCCCAGCCCAAGGTAGTGGAGGTTGTGGTACGCGGGCTCGAACGCGTGCCCGAGTCGGTCGTCCTTGACTCGATCGGCGTGCGCGTCGGTGAACTGTTCTTCGACGAGCGGCTGCGCGCCGATGTCGCGGCGATCATCGCGACGGGGTGGTTTGCCGACGCCAACGTCCGGGTCGAACCCGCGCGCGATGGGGTGCGGGTCGCGTTCATCGTCGTCGAGAACCCTGAGATCACGACGATCACGATCGAAGGTAACACCGTGATTCCTACGCCCGAGCTGCAGCGGGCGTTGGATGTCCCCGTTAATCAGGTGTTGAACATCGTGCGGCTGCGCGATGGGACGCGCCGGATCGAGAAGCTCTACGAGGAGCGGGGGTACGTTCTTGCCCGCGTCGTCGACATCGGCATCTCCGCAGAGGGCGGCGCCAGCCTCCGGCTGCGCATCTCTGAAGGCAAAGTCGAGGCGATCGAGTACAAGGGCCTGGTAAAAACGCAGCGATTCGTGGTCGAGCGGGAGGCCCTGCTCAAACCCGGGGCGGTGTTCAACATCAACGCCCTCAACAAGGACCTGCAGCGTCTCTTCGATCTCGGGCTGTTTGACAACGTGCAGGCGCGCCCGCGCCCTGGGTCGACGCCTGAGGCCGTCGTGGTCGAGATCGAGGTCAAGGAACAGCGGACGCAGCAGGCGCGTTTTGGGCTGGGTTACAGCGACCGCACGGGTATCGTCGGACTCCTTGAGTACAGTGAGCGCAACTGGAAGGGACGCAACCAGCAGGTCACCGTGCGCCTCGAGCGGGGGCTGGGTGAACGCAACATTCCCACCCTCACCGGTCCGGCACCCAGCAACTTCTCGTTCTCGTTCCGCAACCCGCATTTCGACAATCGGCGCACGTCCATGGAGATCACTCTCTATCAGAGCACCACGACGGAGACCGAGTATCCCTTCGCGGTCCCCACGCCGAGTTCCCGATTCAACCTCCAACGCCTGGGGAGCCTCATCGCCTTTACGCGTCCCATCGACGCCGTGACCACACTCACGCTTCGTGTGCGGTCGGAGCGCTCGACCGTCTTCGCGCTGCCGCTGGACCCCGGGGTGGCGCCGTGCGACACCAACCCCGACGACCCACTGTGCCCGAAGCCCCTGCCGGTTAACTTCATCCCCGGCCGCACTGTGGCGGTGTCGCTCATCGGTCTGCGCGACACCCGAGACAACCGCATTCTCCCTACCAAAGGATCAAAAATTCAAGTCGCGGCGGATCTCGGACTTCCGGTTCTCGGCGGCGAGTTCTCGTTTGGCAAGTACAGCGGCGAGTACGTTCGGTACTTCAAGGTCGGCCAGGGAGTATTCGTCGGCCGGACGCTCCTGGGGCTCAGCCACGGGAACCTCCCCGCGCAGGAACAGTTCTTCCTCGGGGGCAGCTCCTCGCTGCGCGCGTATACGTACGGCCGGTTCCGTGGCAACAGCCTGGTGCTGGTCAACGCGGAGTTCCGCGCGCCGTTGGGCTGGCTGGCGCGGCAACTCAAGGACTTTACGGGGATCGTCTTCATCGACGCCGGCGGCGCGCCGATCTCGACAAACCTCGTGTATGGAGCCGGTGTTGGGTTCAGCGTGCAGACGCCGATCGGACCGATCCGCATCGACTACGCCGTCGGCCAGGAAGGGCGTCAAACCTGGTTGACGATTGGCGCGCCGTTTTGAGGCGGCCGCTCGGCCGAATCCTGCCGGCGGCTTTCGTCTTGCTGGCTCTGCTGGCGTCCCTGGCGCACGCTGCCGATCCAGTGCAGCGGGTCGAGGTCCGGCTCACAGTGGAGGGCGGGGATCCGCATCCGCTGATCGTTCAGCGTCTCGTCGAGACCGTTGGGACGGCCGCCGAACGGCTCCTGGTTGGCCGAGACAGCGAGGTCGTCGGCCGGCAGGAAGCGGCCCTGGCCGGCGTCTTGCGGGAAGTGGTCGACCGCGTAGTGCGCGGTTACCGCGTCACGACCCTGAGTTTCCAGCCCGCCGCTACGACGATCGTGCAGGTAGCGGTGCAGGCACGCCCTCCGGTGCTGGGGGAGGTCCCCGTGACGGTGACGCTGCAGGGCGTGCACCCTGACGCCCAACCGCTGGTCCGGGGCGTGCTCGAGCCGGCGCTACCGGAGTTGAGTCGGCTCTCTGCGCGATTGCCCATCGAGGCGCTGGAGTGGGCGGGTGCGATCATCGAGCGTCGGGTCACCGAGGTGGTCGAGGCCACCCTTGTCGGATTCACGGCCACAGGACGCGTCGAGACCACGCCAACACCGCGCATCATGGCGCTCGTCGCCGCTCGGGATTCTCGTACGGTGCGGGACCTCGGCATTCGGTTCCGGTCGTCGTCCATCCCCTACGCCCTGTTGAGTCCGCACATCCCGCAGGTGACGTCGATGGCTGAACTGCTCCGGGGCCTGCCGGTCGCGTTTGCCACCGCGCAGCGGGAGCGGCTCCAGGCGCTGATCGCTGAGCGCCTCGCCGCCTACCAGCCGGTAAAGGATTACTCGGTCGTTGCGCGCCCGGTGTTGCAGGTTGCCGAAGTGACATACGTTACGGTGTTGGCCGATTCCACCGTGTACCGCGGGCGTTTGGATGCTCGGCTCAACTTCGGCACCGCGGCACCTGTGCCTGATGTCCGTGGGCAGCTCGGGCGGGCCTTTGGTTCACTCGAGCCGTTCGTAGAGATCAGGCTGATCCCATCAAACCTCGCGGTGCGGACGTTTGCAGGTCTGCGGTTCGACCTCGGCGACAGCACAACACTGGGATTCAGGATGCGGTTGGACGGCGAGGATACCGAAGGGTTCGTCATGCAGCGCCTCTCGCCGGACCTGCAGCTGAAGGGTGCGTATTTTCTGCGCGCGGATACGATCGAGATCACGTTCGCGTATCGATTCACCGACTTTCTGTCGTGGGAGGCGGTCGTGAACTCTCGCGGGCTGCTGTACGTGAGCATCGTGAGCAATCTCTAGGCTGCGCGGGGCCGGCGGCCGCGTTGACATGGTGGAGTAGAATGTACGTGTGCCGTTTGCCGATCGCAAACGGAAACGGTACGTGAGGAGGGGTGAGTGATGCGGGTCGATCCTCGCAAGATAGCGATCACCGCTGGGGTGATCATCATTCTGGGGCTGGCAGGTGCCCTCTTGTGGCGGCAGGTGCCCGTGGCCATGGGGCAGTCGTTTTCCGTCGGCTACGTGGAGATGCAGCGGGCGCTGGACAATCATCCGCGCAAGGCATCGTCGGAGCGGGCCCTGCAGGAGTTCTTCCAGGCCAAACAGCGTGAGTTCCAGGAGCGGAGTAAGACGATGACGGCCTTCCAGCGCCAGGAACTCGATCGCCAGTTGCAGCAGCAGATCCTCGAGAAGCGGGGCGAACTGCTCGGCGGGCTCGACAAGGAGATTCGCGCGGCGGTGGAGCAGGTCGCCAAGCAGAGCAGCGTGACCATCGTGCTTGATCGAAGCGTGGTTCTCTTCGGTGGGGTCGATCTTACCGAGGCGGTCATCAAGTTCGTCAAGGGCTCCAAATAGGATGCGAGGCGTGTGGGCTGCCGGGTCAGTGCTGGCCGTGCTTCTCGTGGCGGCCGCGTGCGGGCCCCAGACCGTCAGCCCGGCTGCCACACCGGCAGCGAGCCCCTCGCCGG
>CBRGMJ010000006.1:0-12499 GCA_967797525.1 uncultured bacterium
GGTGGCCAGCGCACGCTGCGCGGCGAGCGCCGCGACCGCGGCACTCGCCGCGCTTGCAAAGACGCTGAAGAACGCGTCGCCTTCGGTGTTGACCTCGTGACCGTGTTCGGCGTCCACCGCTGCGCGCACTAGCCGCCGGTGCTGCTCGAGACAGGCATCGTAGCCGGTCCCCAGCTCTTGGAGAAGACGCGTCGATCCCTCGATATCCGTAAACAGGAACGTGACGGTGCCGGCCGGTAGCACGCGCAACTCTTTCACGACGCGTGGAGCAAACCCTCCCGCCGGGGCAGGCCGGCCCTCCCCCGGCTCGAAACATCATGGGCGTGGAGGACCCGATCACCCTGCGGGTGGTGACCGACGCGGATGCCACGGCGGCGCGCGTGCTGGTCGCGGTGTGCAACCGGCATGAGGGGTTGGATCTCGCGGTCAACCTCGACCGCTCGGCGGTGGGCGAGCCGGCAAATCAGTTCGTCTGTCACGAGGACCATACGCTGGTGGGCATCGCCACGCTGGAGCCTCAGCAGGAGATTGAAGCCTGCGTGGCGGTCCACCCCGGCCACCGCCGACGGGGTATCGGCCGGAGGCTGCTCGACGCGATCAAGACGCAAACACGCCAACGGGGAATGCAATCGTGTCTACTCGTCTGTGAAGAGGCCTCTGTGTCGGGACGCGGGTTTGTAACGGCAGCGGGGGCGCGGTACCGAAACGCTGAGCACCGGATGCGCCTGCACACTGAACACACCGGCGTCCCGACAGTCCCCGGGACGGCCCTGCGGTTGGAGCGCGCGCAGCCGGTGCACCTCGAGGCGGTCGGTCGCATCCTGGCGGCCTCCTTCGGGGCAGATCCTGTCCGGGAGCAGCAGCGTGTGGCCGGGGATCTCCGAAAGCCGACGCACCGGTACTTCCTGGCGACGCTTGGCGGCGAGCCGGTTGGGACCTTTGGGGTCGTGATCGCGGAGGGGCGTGTCTATGTCATCGGGTTTGGGATTCTCCCATCGTTCCGCGGTCAGGGCCACGGCCGGACGATGCTGCGTGACGCGATCGATCTCTTGACACGGGAACGGTGGCGAGAGATCTATCTGGAGGTGGCGACCGAGAACGAGCCGGCGGTAGCGCTCTATCGCTCCGCCGGCTTTGATGTGACGTCGACGTACGGGTTTTACGACCTGGCGGTCTATCCCGTGGGGCCTTCCATCGCGGACTGACGCGTCGTGTCGACGGACTCCAACGCTTCTGCATTGGCCCCCGCGTCCTTGAGGACGACGCTCAATTCGGCGGCCGCCGCGGCGGCCTCGCTCTCAAGCCCCAGTCGTCCTAACGTCGAAGCGGCGTTACGCAGGAGGTGCACGGCGTCGGTTCGGCGGCCCTGTGCGATCTGCACTCGCGCCAACGTAATCTGCGCCCAGGCCCCGCGCGCCTCATCGCCGACGCTCTGCGCGTCGCGTATCGCGCCGCGGGCTGCGCGGGCGGCATCCGTATGACGGCCCGATGCCAGCAATGCGAGCGCCATCTCTTCCAGTGTGGCGCTACGCCCTCGTCGATCGCCCAACTGCTCGCGAATGCGCAGCGCCTGCTCAAACGCGGCCAGCGCGTCGCCCAAGCGTCCCTGTTCCCGTCGGACAACGCCCAGGTTGCTGAGCGTGCGGCTCATTTCCTTCAAATCCTCGGCGAGCGACAGCGCGTCGTGTGCTTGAGCCAGCAAGTCCGCGGCGTTGTCGTGACGTCCTCGTGCGCGCTCGACCTGTCCCAGACCGGTGAGCGCGCGGCCGCGAAGACCCTGAAGACGCAGACGCGTTCCGAGCTCTAGCGCGCGCCGATACGCGCGTTGGGAGCGGTCGAGATGGCCGAGATAGAATCGTGCTGCTCCGAGTGACAGGAGGGCGCGGACGTTTTCTTCGGTCCGCGTCGCCCTCGTGCGCCGCAGGATCTCGACGGCCTTTTCGAGGATCGGCAAGGCGCGCGCATAGTTCCCCCGCCGCACCTCGATCAGACCCTTGAGCGCGAGCGCCATCCCCACGGCGCTGCCGAGCCTGTGCCGGCCCGCGGCGGCAACCGCTTCGTCTGCCCACTGGGCGGCTTCGTCGAGACGGTCCCCGGCAATCGAGGCGTGAGTCCGTACCAGGGCGGCCCGGACCATGAGCTCCGCGGGCATGTCCGGCAGCAGTGCTTCAGCGGCGGTGGTAATTTGCACGGCTTCGGCCCCATGTGCGCTGAGGTCCATGCCGGAGGCGAGACGCAGGAGGTTCAATGCGGTCTCGCGTCTGAGTTCGGTGGGGTCCATGAGGAGGGATGCCACCGACGTCCCCAGACGCCGCGAGAGCGCCACGACTGTTTCAACCGAGGGATACGAGCGACCGCTTTCTAGAAGGCTGATGAAACTCTTCGTGAGGTCGGGTGCGGCGAGCGCCTCTTGGGTCAACCCCGCCCGTCCCCGAGCCAGCATGAGACGGCGTCCAAACTGCAGGAGCCAGTCGGGCGCGGACGGGCGCGCGGGGTGTGGGGAGGGTTGAGGCACAACGAAGGTATCGTACCATTCATTTGCCGGTCTGATCAAGGTGAGCCAGCCCCCGCGCCTGACAGCCGGCAGCGGCCTCACCCTCCCCGGTTACGTGTGCCCGCGAAGCTCCCTAGCCTCCGTCAGGCCCTTCGCCGGGCCCGCTGACCTTCAAGTCAACCTGAGACATCGGCATCGGAGCCAGTCCAATGAGCACGAGCGCGGCAATCGCAGCGAGCGCGATCCGCAAGGCTTTCGCCATGGTGATCCCTCCCGTGGGATGGTGAATTGGGGGCTCACAGGGGAGTTTCAATGTCTACAATTGCTTATCCTTTGTGAGATCCTGTTGGAGGGGCGTCCGGCAGCGGACAGAAGGGAAGCGGCGATACCGGGAGAAGGAAGTGGCACATGCGCCGACGCCCGGCTCTGCGCGTCCGCGCGCGCCTGCGCGACCGTTTGACAGACCAACTCTGGCGCGCGATCTTGTGCCTCCGTACGCCGGAGGAGTGCTACCGCTTTTTTGAGGATGTGTGCACGATCGGCGAGATTCGTGCGATCGCCTCACGACTTGAAGTCGCGCGGCTGCTGGCCGCGGGGTTGACGTACGAGGAGATCGCCCGTCGGACGGGGGCGAGCAGCGCCACGATTAGCCGGGTGCGGCGGTTCCTGGAGTATGGAGCGGACGGATACCGGGTCGTGCTCGACCGGCTGGCGCGCGGTCGCGACTAACCCGCGGGCGCCGTGGCGGACTCCTCCGACCGTCTGGTCAGCGACAGCGTCATCAAGCTCCCGGGTAGGGGGAGCAGGCTGATAGCGGTGAGAACCGGGATGATACCGTAGACCTGGGCGAGGGCGCTGGTTGGTCCTACGAGCAGGCCGCCGACGCCCATGCTGACGCCGAGCATCATCCCGGCAGCCACCCCGGCGTGCGCGGGCATCAGCCCCTGGGCTTCGACCGTCAGCAGCGACGCTGAGCCAAACAGCGCGGCGCCCCCCAGCGCGAGAAAGACCATTGCTGCCGCCCCGCTTGTGTGAATGGCGCCCAAAAACAACGGACTGGCGACGAGGAACGAGATGAACAGGATGGGGCGCCGTCCATAGCGATCGGACAGATATCCGCCGACTACGCCGCCGATGGCACCGGCAAACAGCATGACGGTCAGCGCGGCGGCGCCGTGGGTCGCCGGCACCCCGCGGTGTTTGAACAGGAACGGCAGCAGCGCCAGCATTGCATAGGACAGGGTGGACCGCGACATGATAAGGACCATCAGACGGGCAAGCCCCCGGGCGTTGCGGCGGAGGTCGTCCCGCAGACGGACCCGGCCGACAGGGGAACCGGGTGTGGACCGCTTCCACGGGCTCAGCGCAGCCATGACCAACGCGAGGACGACGGCCGGCAGCGCCGTGATCATGACCCACGGCAGACCGGCGCGAACCGCCACGGTCGCGGCGATCAAGGGGCTCAGCGCGTAACCGGCCTGTCCTGCCATGATGTAGACGGCCATACGCGTCCCCTTGCGGGTGCCCGAGAGACCGTGCACGAGACTCGACGACTGCGGATGGAACGCGGCCGTCCCCATCCCGTGGAAGATGGTGACGAGCGCCAGCGCGGCGTACGTGGGGGCGAGGCCCAACAGACCGGCCCCGATCCCCGCCATCGCCAACCCGACGGCGGATACAGGCTGCAACCGCCCGCTGTCCGCGAGATAGCCGAAGAGCGGCTGGAGCAGCGAACCGGTGACCGTGTAGAGCGAGATCAGCAAACCGGCGCGGCTGAGGCTGAGATGATGCTCGTCGGCAAGCAGCGGGAGGAGCGCGGGGAGGTAGTTTCCGTACATGTCATTGACGAAGTGAGCCGCCATCAGCCACGGCAGGGCGGCCGTCGCGGTCGACGGAAGGAGGGGGACCCGCTGGCGTCGAGCGGTGACGGGTACGGTCACACGTGTATGGGTGCTTCTCGTCTGGAGGCGGCGGTGCCTGCAGGCGCCTTGACCGGCCGATGTTGAAAATGCTAGACTGGCGAGTGTTTATCGCTCTAATGCTTTAGCGTGATAAAGGAGTTCAGTCCGTGCGAGTCCGTAGCCCACGCTCCGCTCGATGGCGGCAGCTCCCTCCGGGGATGCGGGATCAAACAACCGAAGACGTCAGCGCGCGTCGCCGGCTCGAAGCCCGGATCCACAACGTGTTCGCCCGGTGGGGCTACGCGGAGGTGGCCACGCCCGCACTCGAGTACCTGGACACTTTTCTGCGGGCAGCCGGGCCGACGTTCGCCGATCGGTTGATGAAACTGATCGACAGCAGCGGAGACGTCCTGGCGCTGCGCCCCGAGATGACGGTGCCCATCGCGCGGCTGGCGGCCACGCGTTTGCTGCCGGCCGGCGTCACCCCGCTTCGCGTGTCGTACATCGCCACCGTGTTCCGCAGCCAGGAGGCGGGGTCGGGTCGGCTGCGAGAGTTTATCCAGGCCGGTGTGGAACTCATCGGCGACGGCAGCGTGCACGCCGATATCGAAGTCATCGCCCTCGCGGCTGAGGCGCTGCAGACTGCGCACCCCCAGCACCCGACCATCAGCGTGAGCCACGCCGGCTTTCTCAGGGGTATGCTCTCGACGCTGCCCGACGAGGATGCCGACACCGTCCGCGAGTTGCTGTACCGGCGGGCATTCGCCGATCTGGACCGCGTGGTGCCTGCGGGTGCCGTGCTGGAGGCGTTGCGTATGGTGCCGACGTTGCGGGGTCTCGACGCGCTAGAACGCGCCGCGCCGTTGGCCGTCTCGGATGAGAGCCGCGCCGCGCTCGAGTTGCTCCGCAGCCTGATCGACGGCGTGGGCGCCCACAATCCGGCCGTCCGCGTCGAGGTCGACCTGGGTGTGATCAGAGACTTCGACTACTACAGCGGCATCGTGTTTGAGGCACACGCGGGCGGGATCGGACAGCCGCTTCTCGGCGGAGGGCGGTATGATGGCCTGCTGGCGCGCTTCGGCCACGCTGCGCCGGCCACCGGATTCGCGCTGAGCGTCGAACGTCTACTGGAGGCCGGAACGGTTCAAGAGACCGGGCGCGCCACGATCGTGATGCGATACACTCCGGGGGCGTACCGCCGCGCCGTACGCGCTGCCGGGATCCTGCGCGACGCGGGGTTGGGGGTTGTCATCGTTCCGGTCGGTGCCCGCGACGGCGTCGATCACCCTGCGTGCACGGTGATGATCGGGGCAGATGCATTCCGCATATCCGACAACGGGGAGCGTCACGCGGCTCGTTCACACGAATTGGCCGATCGAGTGCGGAGCGCGTTGGAGGCGGATGGATGGACGTCCTGACCATCGCGCTACCCAGCGGGCGGCTCTGGGACGACGCCGCCCAGTTGCTCCGCCGGGCGGGCATCCCCCTGGCGCCGTCGTCCGCGAGCCGGCAGTTGCTCATCGATCTTCCTGGTGGCGTACGGGTGCTCGCGACCAAGCCGACGGATCTGCTGGCCTACGTCGAGCAAGGCGCCGCCGATGCCGGTGTCGTCGGCCGGGATATGATCCTCGAACAACGCCGGGACGTGTACGAGTTGCTCGACCTGGGTTTCGGCGCCTGCCGGGCGGTCGTAGCGTTTCCCAAGGACCGCGCCGCGGCGCTCTGGCAGCCGGGCCGTCTGCTGCGCATTGCCACCAAGTATCCGCGATTGACCGCGCGCTATTTTGACGAGCAGGAACGGCCGGTCGAGATTGTCGTGCTCTACGGATCGGTTGAACTCGCGCCGCTGGTCGGTCTGTCGGATGGGATCGTCGATCTGGTCATGAGTGGCCGCACGCTGCAGGCGAACCGTCTGCGGGAGGTCGCGGAGATCGCCACCTCGACCGCGCGGTTGGTGGTCAACCGGAGCAGCTTGAGCCGATCGCCCAGGGTCACGGAGTTTGTCGACACGTTGCGTGCCATGGTCGTGCCGCGGGAGTCGGGGATCCGTGCCTGAGACCCTGGTGGGCGTGACACATTTGAGCGCGCTGCCGGCCGCCGAGCGGCGGCGGCGCCAGACCCGCGCGTCGGCGGTCATTTTCGGGGAGCAGATGCGGACGTACGCCCGCGAGGTGCTCGACGCGGTGGCGCGCGACGGTGACGAGGCCGTCGCCAGGTACACCGCGCAGTGGGACGGTGTGGTGCTGTCACCCGAGCAGTTCGCCGTGCGAGAGGATGAGTTTGAGATCGCGCGCCGAACGATCGACCCGGAACTGACGCGGGCGCTGGAACAGATGATCGGGCGCGTGCGGCGGTTCAACGAAGGGCTCCGCCCGCAGCCGGCCGGGCTGGCCGAGATCGAACCCGGCATCTCGGTCGGGGTGCGATACACCGGCAGCCGTTCGGCGGGTCTGTACGTGCCATCGGGCAAGGGATCGTTCCCCTCGTCGTTTGTCATGCTCGCGACTCCGGCCGTCGCGGCCGGCGTCGAGAGGATCGCAGCGGTGGTCCCCCCGCGTCCGGACGGGAGCATCGACGCCGCGATCTTGGTCGCCGCGGATCTGATCGGCGTGCGGCGGATCTTCCGATGCAACGGCCCGGCCGGGGTTGCCGCGATGGCCGTCGGGACGGCGACGATCCCACGCACCGATCTGGTTGTCGGGCCCGGCAGTCCGGTGGTCGCCGCGGTGCAATTGGCGGCGGCGTCCTACGGAGCGAGACCGGTGGTGCTGCTGGGACCCAGCGAAGCCATCATCCTGGCCGACGACAGCGCCAATCCGTCTACGCTTGCCCTCGACCTGCTCAACGAAGCGGAGCATGGAGGCGACTCAGCGGCCATGCTGCTCGCCACCGACGAACGGACGGCACGGGGGGTCGCCGAGGCACTGCCCGGCTTCCTCGATCGCTTGCCGGAGCCGCGGCGCCGCTTTGCCCTGCAGGCGATCGTGGACTGGGGCGGGATCTTCGTCGCCGGTCTGGACGAGGCCATCGAGTGGATCAACGAGTATGCGCCCGAGCACCTGCAACTGGCGGTCCGCGACCCCATCGCGGTATCGGCGCGGATCCGGCACGCGGGCGAGATCCTGCTCGGACAGTGCACACCATTTGCCGCGGCAAACTATGCGATCGGCGTGCCTCATGCCCTGCCGACCGGCGGATGGGCGGCCACGACCTCGGGCGTGAGCGTGCTGGCCTTCATGAAGACAATATTTGTTGCGGGGTTGACCGCCGCCGGTCTGCGGGCGGTAGCACCGATTTCGGTGACCCTGGGACGCCACGAGGGGTTCCCCGCGCACGTGCAGGCGATTACTGAGCGAGGGATGAGCGACCCATGAGGATGGGAGACGTATGAAGGCCGCCGATCAACGGACCGCGGCCGACGGAGTCTTGCACATCCGTCCGGAAATCCGGGCCCTGCAGGCTTACCGGCTGCCGTCTGTTCCCACCGCCCAGGGACCGGCCGCCATCCGTCTCCATCAAAACGAGGCGCCGGAGGACTGGCCGGAGGACATCAAACGCGAGATTTCCGGGCGGCTCTTGACCACGCCGTGGCACCGCTACCCGTCCGCGCGCGCGGACGAGGCGTGCGAGGCGATCGGTGCGATGCAGGGGACGCCGGCGTCGATGATCGCCGCGACCGCGGGATCCAACGAGGCTCTATGGGCGACGTTCGCCGCGTGTGCCTCAGGCGGGACGGTGGTCATGCCATCGCCCACGTATTCGATGGCGAAGACGCTGGCGATCGCGGCGGGGGCGAAGGTCGTGGAGGTCCCGCTCGTGGACGGTTTTGCCCTCGACGCCGACGCGGTGCTGCGCGCCGCCCATGCCTGTCGCGCCGAGCTCGTCTACCTGGCGTCCCCGAACAACCCAACCGGAAACGCGCTGGACCGGGACGCGGTCGTCGGGGTGGTGGCCGGTGCGCCGGGCGCGGTGATGGTGGACGAGGCCTACTGGGAGTTCGCGAGCACGTCGTTTCTCGACGTCCTCGACCGCTTTGGGCACTTGATCCTTGTGCGGACGTTCAGCAAAGCGATGGGCGGGGCCGGGCTGCGCATCGGATGGTTGACCGCACAGCCGTCGATGATCGGAGAACTGGTGAAGGTCATCCCCCCGTACAGCCTGAACGTGCTGGCGCAGGCCGCGGTCCCCGTGCTGGTGGCCCACCGTAATCTGGCGGCGTCACGCGTGAGGACGATCATCGCGGAACGCGAGCGGGTCGCGGGCGCGCTGCGCGCGCTCGGCATGATCGTCCATGCCAGCGAGACGAACTTCCTGCTGTTTGAACCCGGGCGGCCACCGGTCGATGTCTGGCGGGCGTTAGCAGAGCGCGGTGTGCTTGTGCGCAACGTGTCGGGCGCGCCACAACTGCGTGCGTGCCTGCGCGTTTCGATTGGGGCGCCGGCGGACAACGACCGGCTCATCGCGGCGCTGGCGGCAGGCGTCGGCGAAGGTGCGCGGTGAGACACGCGCGGGTCCAGCGGACCACGGCGGAAACAAACGTCGGCGTCGACCTCGATCTGGACGGTAGCGGTCAGGCCTCGATCGAGACTGGTGTCCCGTTCTTCGACCACCTGATGGGTGCGCTGGCGCGCCACAGCGGGTTCGACCTGACCGTTCGCGCCACCGGCGATCTGCACGTCGATGCCCACCATACGGTGGAAGACACCGGCATCGTGCTGGGGCAGGCACTGCGCCAGGCGGTGGGCGAAGGCGACGGCATCGCGCGCTTTGCGTCGCTCCATGTGCCCATGGACGATGCGCTGGTGTTGGTCGCCCTCGACATCTCCGGGCGCTCGTATGTCGACTGTGCGCTGACGTTTTCGACCGGACAGATTGGGACGTTCCCAACCGATCTGGTGGAGGAGACGCTGCGCGCGTTCGCCATGCATGCAGCGATCACCCTCCACGTCAAACAGGTGAGGGGGCAGAACAGTCACCATATCGCGGAGGCGGTCTTCAAAGGACTCGGCGTGGCGCTGGGTCGGGCGACCCGCGTCGTCGGACGCGGAGTCCCGTCGACGAAGGGCGTGCTGTGAAAATCGCACTGGTCGACTACGGCGCCGGTAATCTACGGAGCGCCGGACGGGCGCTCGCGGAGGCCGGCGCATCGCCGCAGATCGTGACCGGCGCGCAGGGGTTGCGGGGCGCCGTCGCCATCGTGGTGCCTGGAGTTGGTGCGTTTGCTCCCGCGATGCAGCGGCTCGGCGGCGCTGGGTTGACGGCCGCGATCCGCGACGCCGCCCGCGACGGCGTGCCGGTGATTGGTCTCTGCCTCGGGATGCAGTTGCTCTACGAAGGCAGTGACGAGGGTGTCCCGACACCCGGGCTCGGTTTGCTGGCCGGTTGGGTGCGCCGCCTGCCGAGTACGGTCAAAGTTCCCCACATGGGATGGAACACGATCGAGGTGCGCGTCGCGGATCCATTGTTCGACGATCTTCCTGTCGAGCCGCACGTCTACTTCGTCCACTCATATATTGTTGTCCCCGACGACCCTGACACCATCATCGCGGAGACGCTCTACGGAGGTCGCTTCCCCTCGATTGTGCGCCGGGGGCATGTATGGGGTCTGCAGTTTCATCCAGAGAAGAGCAGTCGAGTGGGTGCGCGGCTACTCCGCAATCTCGTCAGGGACATCGCGGCGGCGCGCTCGCTCGCATGACGATCTATCCGGCCATCGATCTCTTGGAGGATCGGGCCGTGCGCCTGCGGCAGGGCGACCCCTCACGCCTCACGCGGTTCGGCGATGATCCGGTCGCCGTGGCTGAAGGATGGGTCGAACAGGGCGCGGCGTGGCTCCACGTCGTGGACCTGGATGGCGCGCTATCGGGGGTCCCGCGGCACCTCGCGCTCATCGAGCGAATCTGCCGGGCGGTCGCGACGCCGGTGCAGGTCGGGGGCGGTCTGCGGACACTCTCGGATCTGGATGCGGTGTTCGAGGCTGGGGCGGCGCGGGCCATTCTCGGAACCGCTGCGCTCGACGCGACGGTGTTGGGCGCGGCTTTGGATCGGTTTGGCCAACGAATCGCGGTGGCGCTCGACGCGCGCGAAGGGTTGGTCGCTATTCGGGGCTGGCGGGACACAGGATCCCTGGCGGTAGTCGACGCGGCGGCGGGGCTGGAGGGCGCAGGAGCACGGCGCTTCATCTATACGAACATCGCGCGTGATGGGATGTTGACCGGCCCCGATCTCGACGGGCTGGCATCACTGCGCGCGGCGGTGCGCGCGCCGGTCGTGCTGTCGGGGGGAATCGCGTCCACTGCCGACGTCGTGGCGGCCGCGCGCGCCGGGGCCGAAGGCGTCGTGATCGGCCGCGCGCTCTACGACGGCCGGCTCTCGCTGCGTGAGGTGCTCAGGGTGGTGGAGGGGTACGCGAGTGCTCGCTAAACGGGTGATCGCCTGTCTCGACGTACGCGAGGGGCGTGTCGTCAAGGGGAAGCAGTTCGTCGATCTGCGTGATGCCGGTGATCCCGTGGCGCTGGCCGCGCGTTACGATGCGGACGGCGCGGATGAGCTCGTCTATCTCGATATTACGGCATCGATCGAGGCGCGTGGGACACTGCTCGCGGTGGTCAACCGGACGGCAGAGCAGGTCTTCATCCCCCTGACCGTGGGCGGCGGTGTGCGCATCGCCGACGACGTGCGCGAACTGCTGCTCGCGGGGGCCGACAAAGTGGCGATCAACACGGCCGCGGTCACCCGACCGGCGCTGGTGGCGGAGGCGGCCGACCGCTTTGGGAGTCAGTGTATCGTCGTGGCCGTCGACGCGAAGCGTCGCGACGAGCCCGGCCGTCCGTGGTATGAGGTGATGACGCATGCGGGCACGCAGCCGACGGGCCGCGATGCCGTCGAGTGGGCGGTTGAGGCCGAGCGGATGGGCGCCGGCGAGATCCTCCTGACGAGTGTCGATCGTGATGGGACGGCGGACGGGTACGAGCTGACCGTGACGCGGCTGGTGGCGCAGGCGGTGCGGATTCCGGTGGTGGCGTCCGGTGGCGCCGGGCGCCCAGAGCACCTGGCCGATGTCCTGACGGCCGGGTGCGCGGACGCCGCACTGGCGGCATCGATTTTCCATTTCGACCGGTATCCGATCCCGGTGGTGAAGGACGCGCTTGCCTCGTCGGGCATCGCGGTGCGGATCGAGCGGAGGGGAGAGGGAGCGTGACGAGTCTCACGGAGCAACGGCAGTCGACCGCGGTCGATTGGAGCGGTGGTCTGGTACCATGTGTCGTTCAAGACGCGCGGACGGGCGTGCTGCTCATGCTGGCATGGATGAATCAGGAGGCGTTTGAGCGGACACGCCAGACGGGTGAGGCCCACTTTTGGAGCCGGTCGCGGCAGGCGCTGTGGCGCAAAGGCGAGACCTCCGGTCACACCCTGCGCGTGGTCGGGACACGGGTGGACTGCGACGGTGACACGATCCTGCTGGAGGCCGTACCCAACGGCCCCGCGTGTCACACTGGCCAGCCCACGTGCTTCTATCGCTCGGTCGCCGGCAACGGAGCGGCGCAGGGACCGGTCCTCGCGCGTCTCGAGACGGTGATCGCCGACCGCGCCAAACGCCAGCCGGAGCGCTCGTACACGGCGACCCTACTCTCAAGTGGCGTCGGGGCGGTCGCGGCCAAGATCGTGGAAGAGGCAGAGGAGGTCATCCAGGCTGCGCGGCACGAGTCAGACCAGCGGGTCGCGGAAGAGGCCGCCGATCTGGTCTTTCACTTGATGGTCCTCCTCGGGGTGCGCGGTGTTGGTTTGGCGGATGTCCTGAACGTGCTGCTCGCGCGGGAGCGGTAGACACGGCGCCCGAGGCGGGCACACCCTGCGCCCGCCTCGCGGTCATCTGAGCCGTCACCCGACCCGCGTCTAGGGCTCTTTTGGCCAGGGCCCCACGACGCCCGGCGCCGCCCATTCCATGCTGTTGAGATCGCGGACGCTCATGCGCTTGCCGCCGGGGACCCGCGTCACGCCCTTGCGGTCCTTGATGGGCCCGGTGAAGGGATCAAACACCATCTTGGGATCGGACATCTGCGTCATACGTTTCATGACCAGATCGTAGACGGATAGGCGGCCG
>CBRGMJ010000007.1:0-11811 GCA_967797525.1 uncultured bacterium
AGCGTCCCCAACGGCGGCTGGCTGGATGGCTGTCTGAACGTGCTGGCCGGTGTGGAAGTGCTGCGGCGGATCGCCCGCGAAGGCACGCCGCCGGTCACGGTGCGGCTGGTGGACTGGGCCGACGAGGAGGGCGCGCGTTTTGGGCGGAGCCTATTCGGCTCGAGCTGCGTCTCGGGCGCCATAGAGCCGAAGGACGTGCGTGGGTTGGTGGACCGCAACGGCATCGAACTGCCGGACGCGCTGGCGGCCTACGGCGTCGATGTGAACAAAGCCAAGAAGGCGGGCAGGCAACTCACGAACGCGGCGGCATATCTCGAGTTGCACATCGAGCAGGGGCCGGTGCTGGAGAGTCTCAAGAAGCCGATGGGCGTGGTGCTGGGCACCTTTGGCGTGCAGCGCCACGCGATCCGCTTCACCGGCCTGACCGCGCACAGCGGCAGCACACCGATGGCGCACCGGCGGGATGCCTTGGGCGGCGTGAGCAGACTGCACCTGGCGATCCGCGAGATCGCGGCAAAACACGCCGGTGTCTGCACCGTAGGGAAGGTGACAACGGAGCCCGGCATCGCGACCGCAGTCGTGGGGCAGGCCGACATGTTGCTCGACCAGCGGCACCTCGACGCGAAGAAGCTGGCCCGTATGTACGCCGACGCGCGCAAGGCCAGTCAGAGAATTGCAAGCGAGGAAAGGATCGGCGCGGCGTGGACCACGTTGTGGGCGATCCAGCCGTTCCCGTTCCACCGGGAGTTGATCACGCTGGGCGATGAGGCGATCAAGGAAGTGTGCGGAGTCTCACACCGCCTTCCCAGCGGCCCCTTGCACGACGCCGCCGAGGTCTGCCGCACCGGTGTGCCGACCGTGATGCTCTTCGTCCAAAGCCTGCGCGGCATCTCGCACAACAAGATCGAGGATACAAAAGAAGAGCATCTAGAGAAGTCGGTGCTGGCGTTTGATCGTCTGGCAACGAAAGTGGTGAGGTGGATTACGCAGCGGTAACATGCGCCTCACCCCCTGACCGCTGATTGGCGGGGAGGCGGACTTTTCCTTTGCTATAATGGGCGCCGGAGAGGTGGCTGAGCTCGGTTTAAGGCGGCGGACTTGAAATCCGTTAGGGCCGCAAGCCCTCGTGGGTTCGAATCCCACCCTCTCCGCCAGAGAATCAGGCCGGGCTTCGGATCCTCCCAAACAGCGTAGCACCGTCGGCCCGGCACCACGTCTTGACTCCCCCCGGCTGGGGTACGCAATAGAAGGAATGTCCACGTCCATGGAGGCCGGAACCGGCATCATCTGTCCGCGTTGCGCCACGGAGAACCCGGCCAACGCCAAGTTCTGCCAGCGCTGTTGGGCGTTTCTGCGCGGGCGGCACTGTCCTCACTGCGGCAAACAGGCGACCCGGGCGGGGGCGAGATACTGCGAGCACTGCAACCGGGATCTGGACGCTGAGCCGACGACGCCGCTGCCTCGCGTCGACGACGATCCCGCCGGAGCGCGGGTACGGTCTGTCCCGTGGCTGCAGCCACCCGATCCAGTCGACGAGCCCAGTTCGTTGGACGAACCCCCTATGGCCCACATGGGCGCTACCATGACCGTGCCCGTCACTGAGGTTCGCGAGGCGATCGATCATGTGCCCGTCGCACCCGTCCTGGAGTCGACGGCGGACGATCAACCTGTGCCGATTCCCATCGAATTGCCGGAAGCGCCCGGTCATCCATTCCTGCCGCCGCCTCCGAGCCGTGTTGTCGTCCAGCCTTCGCCCCAGCCGGCAGCGCCGGTCACGCAATCCCCGGTCGACACGCCGGCACCTGCCCCACAACAGTGGCAAGAGCCAAAGCGCCCCAAGAAGCCCCCGCGATCTGAGCGGCGCTCGGGGTCGCCCGCGGTGACGGTCGCAGTCGTTCTGATCGTCTTTGCCGTGATTGGTGCGATGCTCGCCCTGCGCAAGCAGCGCACGGAAGTCGCAGCCCAGGCTGGGGTGTCGCCGACCCAGCGTGCCGCGAGTCCAGCTCAGCCTGCCGCCGCGCCCTCGTTGTTGCCGGCGTCGCCGGCGGGCGCGCCGACCCAGGCCGCGTCTGTGGGGGGTACGGTGAAGATCACCACGACGCCCGCAGGGGCACAGGTCGAGTTCGACTGGGTCCAGGTGGGCGTGACGACCACGGCGCTCACGCTGGCCGACGTCAGGCCCGGCAAACATACGATCAAGGTCAGCAAGCCCGGCTTCCAATCACAGATCCGCGACGTCCAGGTCATTGCGGGGGAATTGATCGTTCTCGAACTCACGCTGCCCGGATCACCGTCGCCGTCCGGTCCACGCCGCCGGCCCGCGGCGCCGCCGCCACTCCCGCCCCCGCCATAAGGGACCACGCCTAGCACCGGGTCGCGATGGGCATCCGGTAGGGTGCGGGAACTGCAATGTCGGCGGGTCGCTCACACGGGAGGTGACACCACACGATGCTGCGCGTTGCGCAGCGGGCCCATGCCTTGTGGGTGCTGCTCGTCCTCGGAATCATCCTTGTCAATTGTGGGACTCCAGCCGTGCCGGTCCACGCCGGACCGTCGGCCCAGGCCTATGTGGAGCAGGCCATCGCCTTTTACAACAAGGGCGAGTGTGTCAAAGCGATCGATGTGTTGAAGAAGTCGGTGGCGGTCGACGCGCGGTATGTGCGCGCGTACACCTGGCTTGGATTCTGTTACGCGAGGCTCGGCAAGAAGCAGGAGGCCGTCGAGGCGTTCAACCGGGTGGTCACGCTCGCGCCCAAGAGCGATGACGCGCGAGTGGCCAAGCAGTGGATCGCGAGGCTCCAGACGCCGGCCCCAACGCCCGTCGCAGCCCCACGGCCGACCCCACAGCCGGCCGTGCAGTCCCCGCTGACCGGTCTGGTCCATGCGGTCTCGATGCCGGCGGCCGCCGGTGTGACGGAGGACAATATGGTCCGGCAGGTGCAGCTGTTTGGCGAGACCTACAAGAAGGCACTCGTCGACCGCCGCAACTGGTGGCAGGGCCGGCGGCCCAACGAACGCGAGTGGCGGGTTGTCTACAACCTCCAGCGGCGATTCGTGCGATTCAAGACACTCGTAGGCGTGGAGGACGGCTCGCCGCCTGAGTTCATGGCGATGTTTGCGGTGCGCGCCGATGGCACCACACTGTTCGAGAGCAGACTGAAGCGGGCCGGTGACGTTCCCGATGCGATTGAGCTCGACGTGACGGGCGTGCTGCAGCTCGAACTGATCGTGCGGGGACGCGACTCGCTCCACACGAGGCACCTGACCGTCGTGTGGGCAGATCCCTCGATGGACACACGAACAGTTCTGACACAACCGGCGCCGGCATCTTCACCCGCAGCGCCTCCGGGTGCGCAACCCGCAACCCCTGCGGCACCGGCGCCCACACCCACGGTCACGCCAACTCCTGGAGCCTGGCGTGCCCCGGCTCCAGGACGGCAGACCTACGCGGACGCGCTGTACTTCTTCGCCCAGTCACTCACGATCGGAATGGTGACTTCTTTCCCGTTGTAGGCCTGGATGGCGTAGTAGACGGACAGCACGAGCCACGCCAGGTGAAGCAGCCTGCCTGTGAGGATAAATGTCAGCCATCCCAAGAATGGGATCGCCAAGAGGATCCCCATCGCGATGTAGATGACCACCCAGGCGATGCTCCAAAACAAGGCAGTCCACCCATGATGCCGCATGAACGAGTCTTTCTTCATGTCGGTCAAAACGATGATGAGGGCGATGATCCAGATCGGGTATGCGAGCGCGGCGAGCAGCCGATTCTGGTCGGCCTTTGCCGGTTGGACGCTCATCCAATCCCTCCCCCTGATGTCTTTCGTATCCCTTACGGTTCGAACCCGTGCCGCAACCTCCTTTGTTCAAGTATTCAAGGCGTCTCTATCCGGAGGCGCTCCGCCCCTCGTATAATTGGAGCGCTATGAGTGTTTCGCCTGCCGAAGGTCTCATCGCCGATATTCGCCAGGTGACCGAGGGCGCCCCTGTCGTCATCGCGTTCAGCGGCGGGCTCGATTCGTCCACGGCGGCGGCGCTCGCACGAGAGGCGTTGGGCGCGCCGAACGTCCTCCTCGTCACCGTCAACATGGGCGACTACGCCTACCGGCGCGGCAACCAGATCGTGCTCGAGATGGCGGAACAGCTGGGTCTGCAGCAGCGGTGTCTGTTGGGTCAGAGGATGCAGCACGAGGTGCAACGCGGGGGCCCGGCCTGCAACCGGTGCACGCGCGAGATCAAGCTCGGTCTGGTGAAGGCCGCCGCGCGTGGCCGGCTGGTGCTCACCGGGTCGAACCGCAGCGACACGTGGGGGCAGATGGGCGTGAAGATCAACAACGGCATCTACGCCCCGCTACTGGACCTGGACAAGCCCGATATCCGCGCGCTCGCCGATCACCTGGGTCTGGTGATCCCGCGGATCGGCGAACACTCCGGTCGCGAGGGCTGCAAGCTCAAGCACCTGCTCAAGCCGTTGATCAATCCCGACTACCACGGTCGCGCGGTGGCCGACGCCAATGAAGTGCTGCTGAGCCTTCTCGCCGAGGCGCGATTTGCCGCGACGCTGGCCAACGTGAAGATCGCGGGGCCGATGAAACGCAACATCGCGCTCGTCAACGTCCGTCCGGCACTCCCGGAGGATCTCAAGGGGCGCATCGCGGACTCGCTGGCCGCGCTGCCGGCGATCGCCGAGGTCCGGTTCATCGAGGGGCCGACGCGCCTGCTGGTCAAGGCCGGACCCGCACTGGCCGGCGATGAGCGGGCGCGTTTCTGGGTGCACCACGGCCGACTGGCGCCGGACTTTGCCTATCCCATAAATGTTCAATGGCTCCCCGGCCGCAGTGGGCGCCTCCACACATTCCATGTTGTCGACGCCGTCCCCGAGCCGGTGAGCCTATGACCCGATTACGTCTCCTCTACGTGCTCCTCGTCGCCTGCATCCTCGGCATGGCCCTGGCAATCGCGCCCGCCGCCGCGCCGGCCACGACCGTCGAGTTTTGGACCATCTCGCTCCAGCCGTTCTTTACGGGCTACGTGAACGGCGTCATCGAGGCCTATGAACGAACGCACCCCGGCGTGAAGGTACGCTGGATCGACGTGCAGTTCAGCGCGGTGGAACAGAAGTTGCTCGCCGCGCTCGCCGGCGGCGTGCCGCCCGACGTCGTCAACCTCAATACAGAGATGACGATCCGGCTGGCCGAGCGCGACGCCCTCGTCGACCTCGACGCCGTGGTGGCGGCCGACGCCCGGGCCCGCTACTTCGAAGGGATGTGGCGATCGACGCAGTATCGCGGGCGGACGTACGGCATCCCCTGGTATGTCGCCCCCAACGTCATCGCGTACAACGCGGCAATCTACAAGCGCGCCGGATTGAACCCCAACGATCCGCCCTCGACAGAAGACGAGATGATCCAGCAGGCGCGCGCGATCAAGAATCGTGCAAAGGCCTACGGCTTCATGCCCAATGTCGACGGCGTCCGGATGCTGCACCGTTTCCAGGAGCAGGGACTGGCGATTCTGAGTCCCGACGGCAAGCGCGCCGTCTTTAACTCGCTCGAGCACGTGCGATATTTGACCCGGTATGTCGAGCTGTTCAAGGAAGACTACTTCCCCGAAGATACGCTGCGGCGAGGCTATCTGGGCGCCACCGAGCGGTATAGCGCCGGGCAGCTCGGGATGCTGATCACGGGGCCGCAGTTTCTCTTGCGGGTCAAGAGCGACAATCCTGAGGTCTACGCGCAGACGTTCGTCGCGCCCTACCCAAAGGGGCGGGGGAACACGCAGCATCTGGCGATCATGGCGGTCACCGTGCCGAAGGCGTCGCGTAACACCACGGCGGCCGTCGACTTCGCGTTGTTCGTCACCAACGACGCGAATCAATTGGAATTCAGCAGACAGGTCGTCGTGTTCCCGTCCACTAAACAGGCGGCCGCCGATCCATTCTTCCGCCGCGGGGGCGCCGGCCCCGAGGATGTCGCGCGCAAAGTGGCCGCGGCCGATCTGGCGAACGCCCGCGACCTCAGCGTGGTGGCGCCCCGTTCCGGCGATCTGTTTCGCGCCTTTCGCGAGGCCGTGGAGAGCGCGTTCTATGGCAAGCGCACCCCGAAGGACGCCCTCGACTGGGCGGTGGGGCAGTGGAATGCGCGGCTGTGACGAAGCGCCGTCCGGTGATCGCGGCCGGTCTTGCTGCGATCCTGGCGGCGGGGATCGTCGCCGCCGGCGGTGCGCCGGCCGTCGCGCAAACGGTTGGGACGCCGCCGACCGATGGTCGGGGGATCGCGGGGCTGTTTGTCTGGTCTGACGCGTACATCACGCCACCCCGCGACCGCCGCATCGTTCCCCAACCGAAAACTGTTCGCTGGCGCGAGGCCGCTTTTGAGATTACGGCTACCACCCGCATCGTGGTCGGCGATGCCGCGCAGCCCGAGGATCTCTACGCCGCTCGCGAGCTGAACGAAGAGGTCGTCGCATGGGGCCGCCCGCCGCTGGCGGTCGTCCGGTCCTCGACGGTCGCGGCGGGGACCACAAACGTCATTCTCCTGGGCGAACCGGCGTTGAACCCGCTTGTGGGGGGCGCGCTCGCGCAGACCAGTCTGCACGTCGATCCGCAGACCCCCGGTCCCGAAGGCTATGCCCTCAGCGTGTCGCCCGCGCTCGTCGTCGCCGGCGGATCCGACCGGCGGGGCACATTCTACGCGATCCAGACCGTGCGGCAATTGATCCACCTCGATCGCGACCGCCTCATCGTCCGAGGTGTCGAGGTGCGTGATTGGCCGGATCATGCCATTCGCGCGGTCCACGTCGTCCTCGACAACTACTCCGACGTGTTCCACGTCGCGCTGATCGACCGGATCTTCAGCCGGTACAAGTTCAACATGGTCATCGCCGAGTCGGAATACGTGCAGTGGGACAGCGCGCGAAACATCCGGCATCCGAGCGGGGCGACGAAGACACAGGCGGCGGCCGTCGTCGCCGCGGCCCGCGAGCACCTGATGGAGCCGGTGCCGTTGATCCAGACCCTCGGTCATTCGGAGTGGCTGTTCAACAACGCTCAGAACCTCGATCTCCTGGAGATGCCGGTGGATCTGGCGCCGGTGCGGTACGTATACAACCCCTTGACCCCACGCGTCTACGACGTCGTGCTGCCGATCTTTGATGAAGCGCTCGATCTCTTCAAGTCGCGATACCTGCACATCGGTCACGACGAGGTGCGCAACGTCGTGCCGTTCCCGTGGTCCGAGGAAGGCCGCCGGCTGGGCTTTGGTGAGTTGTATACGCGCGACATCCTGCGCCTGTACACCCACCTCCGCAACCGTGGTGCCGGCACGATGATGTGGGCCGATGTGGTGTTGACCGGTGAGTACCTGCCGGAGTTTTCGCGCCTCCCGAGAGACATCGTGATGGTGGACTGGCAGTACCATGACGCGGGCCGGTATCCCAGCCTGGCCAGGCTGCGCGAGATGGGGTTCCCGGTGCTGGGCGCTTCGTGGTTCAATCTCGGCAACAACGCGTCGCTCTCGTTGGAGGCCCACCGTGTGGGCGCCGCCGGGATGGTGCGCACGACGTGGACGGGGTACTTCGGCAACCGAGCCGCGTTGCTGCAGTTCGAGCAGATGTACAGTTACGTCGTCGCGGCCGATCACTTCTGGAACACTGCGCCCCGCAGCGCCGGCTCGAACGGCCCCGCCATGGGGGCGATCGATGCCGCGCGACGGTTTGCGGCCGACTGGCAGGGGCGGCGCGAGCCGCCGCGGACGGCTGCGGGGTTCCCGGTGGACCTGCGCGGTGTCGCCACCCGCAGTCACATCGACGATGGGAACGGGTGGTTGGGGAAGGGGCCCGCGTACGATCTCCGGAATCTTCCGACGGGTGCGCAGCGGTTTGCAGGCGTGCTCTTTGACGTGATCGATCCGGCGGCGAACCGCGGGCGCAGCGCGGTGATGCTGCGCGGGGCGGGGGAGGCACTGGAACGCCTCCCCGAGCGGGTGGCGGTGGTCGTCAGACGGCCCGCCGCCGCGCTGTGTTTCCTGCACGCGCTGCCCTATCCGGCGAGGTCCGGAGAGCAGGTGGCCACGTATCGCGTGTACTTCGATGATGGGGGCACTGCCGACATCCCGGTGCACTACCGGCGCACCATCGGGACGTGGCTGGACGATCCCGCCGCGCTCGAGCACGAGATCGCCTGGAGCGGATCGACTCGAGCGGGGATCGCTGTCCGGTTGTCAATGCTGTGCTGGACGAATCCCGATCCGCGGCGCGCGATCATGACCATCGACCTGATCGCCGGGCCCGCAGACGCCGCACCCGCAGTCTTTGCGATCACCGCGCTGGACGGACCGCGGCGGTAGAACGACGGAGGAGGACCCACGTGAACGAACGCGGCGTCGTGCTTTCGATCCACCTCTTGAAGGTGCACGGTCAGCCCCCCGTCCCGGTCGAGGAGACCCGAGCGCTGGTCGGGCAGGGTCTCGAAGGCGACAATCACGGCAAGCACAAGCCCAACTCGGGACGGCAGGTCCTCCTGGTGGACCGGCGGAGCCTGGAGGCGTTGGGGTTCTCACACGGGGCCCTCCGAGAGCAATTGACCGTCGATCTTCCGGGGTTGGATGCGCTTCCAGCGGGCACGCGTCTGCGGGTCGGCGAGGCGGTCCTCGAGATCAGCGGGCCGTGCGATCCCTGCGTGGGTATCGGCAGACTCAACGGCGTCGAGGACCCAACCGCGCTCCGCGACGCGCTGGCCGGGAGGCGCGGGATGTCCGCCAGGGTCGTCGCGGTGAACGGCTCGGGCCGCATACGCCGTGGTGATGAAATGGTCGTCGACGCGCCCCGGCCGTCGATGACCGAGGAGCCCGTTCAACGATGAATGAGAAGGGGCGGGTCGTGATCGAGCAGGTCGAAAGCCGGGCGCTCGCGGGCAACCGGATGGGCGACCCGCACGTCAGGCAGATCCCTGTGTATCTGCCCCCGGGCTACGACGGGGGGCGCGCCGCCTATCCCGTCATCTACTGGTTGCACGGGTTCAGCGGCACGGGTCTCGCCGCGATCAATCACAATCCGTGGGTGCCGTCGCTGCCCGAATGCATGGACCGCGTGATGGCGGGTGGCGCGCCGCCGGCCATCTTGGCCATGGTCGATGGGTTCACGAAGTTTGGGGGCAGCCAGTACCTGAACTCCGACGCCAACGGCCGGTATGAAGACTTCACGACGGGCGAGGTCGTTGCGCACCTCGACCGGCGCTACCGCACGCTCGCCTCGGCGGCGCACCGTGGCGTCACCGGCAAGTCGAGCGGCGGGTATGGGGCGCTCGTCCTCGCGATGCGCCACCCCGACGTTTTTGGAGGCGTCGCGTCGCACTCGGGCGATCTGTTCTTTGAAGCGTGCTACAAACCCGACTTCTGGAAGTTCTGCAACACGGTCACGAAGCACGGCGGCGTCGACGCGTTTCTCCGCGCGTTTCTGGCGATGCCCAAGAAGACCGACGCGGCCGTCACGGCGGTCAACATCGCGGCCATGGCGATGGCGTACTCAGCAAACCCCAACCGGCCCCCGTTCTATTTCGATCTGCCGTTCGACGCGCACACCGGTGAACTCGATGAGGCGGTATGGCAACGCTGGCTGGCCTGGGACCCGGTCGTCATGGCCGAGCGCTACGCGGACAACTTGCGCCGTCTGCGGTTGATCTACTTCGAGTGCGGATCACGCGACCAGTTCTATCTCCACTTGGGGGCCCGGCAACTCCACGACCGGCTCACCCGGCTCGCGATCACCCACGAGTATCAAGAGTTCGACGACAACCATACCGCCGTCAACTATCGCTACGTCGAGTCGCTGCGCCGGCTGTGCGAGGCGCTGGCCGGCCCCCATGGAGGCTAGACCCACAGCGCGTGTCTTCGGAATCACTCGACGGCAGTGGCGCACGGTCGCCATCGCATACCTGTTCCTGGGCCCCGCGCTGCTGCTGCTCGGCGTCTTCACCTTCTACCCCGTGGTCTTCGGTGCCGCGCTCAGCCTGTTTGACTACGATGTGATCTCGCCGCCCCGGTTCGTCGGGTTGGCGCATTTCCGCGCGCTGTGGGCGGACCGCTATCTCTGGCTCGCGTTTGGGAACTCGCTCAAGTTTCTGATCGTGGTACCGGTGCTGCAGATTCTCTCGATCGGCCTGGCGGTATCGGTCAACGCGCCGCTGCGCGGGATCCGCTGGTTCCGCGCCGCCTACTATGTTCCCGTGATCACCTCGATGGTTGTCGCCGGCCTGGTGTGGCGCTGGCTGTATGAACAGGACGGACTGCTCAACTACCTCCTGACGCGCGTCGGCGTGCTCACACGTCCCATCGCCTGGCTGGGGCAGCCCGATCTGGCCCTCTACGCCGTGATGTTTGTGACCCTCTGGAAAGGCCTAGGGTACTACATGGTGATCTATCTGGCCGGGCTACAGAGCATCCCCCCGGAGTGTGAGGAAGCCGCAATCACCGATGGCGCCTCGCGCTGGCAAGTCTTTCGTCACGTCACCCTGCCGCTGCTGCGGCCGTCGATCCTACTGGCTTCGACGATTTCGGCGATCGCCGCGCTCAAGGTCTTCGAGGAAGTGTACGTGATGACCGGCGGCGGGCCGATGTTCAGGACGTACACGATGTTCTACTACATCTTCGACAAGGGCTTTCAGCAACTCGAGCTCGGCTACGCGGCCGCGGTAGCCGTGGTGTTGGCCGCGGCCACGCTCGTGCTCTCGGCGGTGAACTTCCGCATCTTCCGGCAAGGAGGGTGGACGTATTATTGAGGGCCAGATGACCCGACCACCCCGCCCGCTCGCGCTCGTGGCGCGTTATGTGGGGTTGATCCTGCTGGCGATCTTTACCACGTTTCCGCTCCTGTGGCTGGTGTCCACCGCGCTACGGACGAGCGGTCCGGTCTTCGGTTTCCCGCCCAACCTGCTGCCGTGGCCGGCTTCTTTGGGGAACTTCCTTACCGTATGGAAGACGATGCCGCTGCCGCGGTACTTCCTGAACACCTTGGTGCTGGCCGGACTGGGTGTTGGTCTGAATCTGATCTTGTGCGCGCTGGCCGCGTACCCGCTGGCGCGCATGGAGTTCCCTGGGCGGAAGCTCATCGCCGGTCTGCTACTGAGCACGCTGCTGCTGCCGGGGCACATCGGTCTGATCGTCAACTTTGTGACGCTGCTCCGGCTGCGTCTGGTCGACACGTACGCCGGCGTGTTGCTGCCCGGCGCCGTGAGCGTGTTTGGGATCTTCTTGTTGCGGCAGGCCTTCCTGACGGTGCCGCAGGATCTGGAGGACGCCGCGCGGATCGACGGCGCCACGGAGTGGACGATCTGGTGGCGGGTGATGCTGCCAGTAATCACGCCCGCGCTGGGCGCGCTCGCCCTCTTCGAATTCGTCGCGGTCTGGAATTCGTTCCTCTGGCCGCTGATCGTGCTCAAGACCCCGGACAAATATCCGCTGGCCGTGGGTCTGCTCTATTTGTCGGGGCTCTTCGCCCACAACACGCGCGCCGTCGCGGCCGGCGCCGTGATGATGACGTTGCCGATCATCGCGGTGTTTCTCTTCACGCAGCGATACTTCATGCGGGGTCTGACGGCAGGAGCGATCCGGTGACGCCGTCGGCGCGTGGACCCCGGCCGTGAAGCGTCTGCTGTTTGTGCCGCTCGACGACCGGCCCGCGACCCGGGAAACGGTCCTCGACCTGCTGCCGCTGACCGGCGCCGCGTGGGACACGCCGCCAAAGGAGATCCTCGGTCACCGGCGCCGCCCGGCCGACCTGGACGCACTGTGGCGGTTGGTGGAACGCGAGGCCGGA
>CBRGMJ010000008.1:0-11496 GCA_967797525.1 uncultured bacterium
AGGTGTGTCTGCGCAGCCAGTTCGCCGACCGGTGCCCGAACTGGTTCCCGACGCCAAGCGGGTCCTGGCAGGGGAGCTATGCTTTGAGCGGCAACACGTACTTCGGCTGGCCGGTGTTCGTAGAGAAAGCCTCATACTCACAGTGGGCCCTGATGCTCCTGAACGTCTCGGGCGTCTGGCTGTTCACCGGCACGCAGATCTTCGGCCCGGTCCACTCGAACGCGGACATCCGTATCGCCGGGGACCCCGCGATGTATGACGTGGTGACGCAGTCCAGCGCCGACATGACGTTCCTCAACTGCGGATCGACGACATCGATCGTGGTGCCCAATGGCGCGCCCAACCCGAACACGACGCTGCAGACGCCGGGGTGTGACAATACCACCGGGAACGTGTTTCGCAGCACCGTCGCGGGCGCCGTCGCGCCGATCTCGGCGCCGACCAGCGCCAACCCGTCGCGCACCTCGATCGGGCTCCCGCCCAGTGGTGCCAACGCGACCGATACCGAAGTCAACAACGCGACGACCGAGCTGGCAGACGGCGGCGCCCCGGTGCCAAACGGTCTCTATGTGATGGACCAGTGCGGCACGCCGGAGTGCGGCGGCATCTACATCAAGGGGAACGTGACGCAGATGGTGTTGGTGAACAGCGGCGGCGTGCAGGAGATCTTCGTGACGGTCCAGAGTCCGGGCGACCCGAACAAGGCCAACCTCCGACTGGTCATCGATCCGATCACGAAATCGATCACCGAATACTGGGGACCAGGCTGGAGCAGCTCGCAGTCGTGGCCGGCCGGGACGTTCAACGGCGTCCTATACGTCAACGGCGCTATTGTCTCGAATCCCGACCCCACCGTGTCGTCGGGCCTCTATGGTGTGATGGACCAGGCCATGCGTCTGACGATCGCGACCGAAGGCGAGATGCGTATCACCGATCACCTGGTCTACGAGGCGCCGCCGGCGGGTCCGGGCCACAACCCGACGAACGTGCTTGGTCTGTACTCGGCGACCTCTGACATCACGATTGTCGGCGCACTCACGCCGAACGACCTCTATATCGATGCCGCGATTCTCTCGCCGACGGGCCGGTTCCAGGTCGAAGGCTGGGACACGCTGGCGCCGAAGGGGAACGTCTACTTCCTGGGTGGTACGGTCCAGGGGACGTTTGGCGCCTTCGGTGGATTCAGCCCGAGCACGGGGTACGGGCGTGTCATGACGTACGACTGGCGTCTGCGGTCGAATGTGTCTCCCCCGTTCTTCCCGCAGACCGACATCTACACGGCGGTGCGCTGGCCGAGTCCCGCGGTCTTCTTCACCAACGGCGACGCGCTCTACGACCGGCCGCAGTGGGAAGAGACCGCCGGGCTGTGAGACACGAGACGCCACGGTCGGAGGACAGGGGAGCAGCGGTGAGGCGACCCTCGAACGCGCGGCGGGCCGGCGGATCCCAGGCCGGGTTCTCCATGATGGAACTGCTGGTGGTCCTGGCGATCGTGGCCGTGGCGCTCACGCTCGCGTTTAACGGGCGGAGCGCGATCGGCGACCGCAACTTGACGGGGATGGCGCGTAAGATTGAAACTGACCTCCGCATGATCGAGCAGCGGGCCCGCACCGAGCGTACGTGCTATCGGGCCGATTTCGATCCGGCGAACGAAGCCTACACGGTTCGCCGGTACAACGGCACGATCACCGCGGGGTCGGGTGGGGCGACCGCGAGCTGCGACGATACCTCGGCCTGGGACTCGACGCCCGCGGTCGGAGAGGTTACCGGCGACACCGTGAGCCGCCGCATGCCCAACGGGATCGATCTGGTATCCGCTACCTTCCCGCTCGTGGGGTCGGTCTATGTCCTCACAATGGGCCCATTTGGGAATGCTACTGCTGGGACAGTCATGATCCAGAGCAGCGGGGGAGCCACCCGCCAGATCGTGGTCGAGGTCTTTGGGAGGGTCACGATCCAGCCGTAGTCGAACCGCAGCAGGGTTTTCGTTTCGAAGTGCGAAGGTCACAGAAACATGAGGATAGGCGGAGCCGGCCGCCTGTATAAATTCCACGCAGGAGGACGGTGAGCATCGCGCCAATGGCTCTCTTTTCTTCTACCCCCCAATCGCACGTTGGTATCGACATCGGCAGTGACGCCATCAAGGTTGTGGAGGTCGCTGGCGGCTACCGCAGCGGCTTTCGCCTGCTCAGAATGGGGACCGCGCCGAGTCCATCCTCGGTGATTCGCGACGGCGTCCCCGTCGCCCCGGAGGAACTGGGCAGCCACGTCCGGGCGCTGCTGGATCGCACGAGCATCCGGATGGACCGGGCGATCATGGCAGTGGGCGGGCAGGCTGTGACGGTGCGCGAAGTCCGGGTGCCACCCATGACTAAACAGGAACTGACGGCGGCCGTCCGCTACGAGGCTGAGCGTTATCTCCCGTACAATATCAAGGAAGTCTACATGGACTATCAGGTCCTCGGCGAAGCCGTCGACGAAGGGCGCAAGATGCTCGACGTCATGGTGGCCGCGGCCCGACAGGACGTGGTCGACCAGATCGTCGCGGTGGCCGACGCCGCGCGGGTGCAACTGAGGATCCTGGACGTCGAATCGTTCGCGCTGCTGCGGTCTGTCGTGCCCATGAACGCCAACGGGCAAACCACAGCGGTCGTCGACTTCGGCGCCGAAGCGTCCGATATTCTGATCACCGAGGGTACACGCCTGCGGTTCACCCGCAACATTCCGATCGGTGGCGCCGCACTCGTGGCGGCGATCCGCGACGCGATGGAGGTCGATGCGACGACCGCTCGGACCCTCCTCGAAGAGAAAGGCGAAGTGCTGGAGGAAGGTAGCGGCGCACACGATGCCACGGCCGAACGCCTCCATGACATTATCGCGCCGCACATTGGGGATCTCGTCACAGAGATCCGTCGGTCCCTCGACTACTTCCAGACCCGTTCGCGGGCGGCCGTCGTCAACCAGATCCTTCTGGCGGGCGGTTTGGCCCGCCTGCGCAACCTCGATAAGGCCATCGCCGCGGAACTCGGACTGCAAACCTCGGTAGCGTCGCCGTTCGTCAACGTCAAGGTCCAGGGCGCCACGTTCCCAGAGGATCGCCTCGACGCGATGGGGTCGACGATGGCGGTCGCGGTCGGGCTGGCCATGCGGGGGGGGGATATCTCTTGATCCGTATTAACCTTCTTCCAAAACAACCGCGGCGACGACTTCAAGGGAAACCGATTGTCGAGATCGTCCTGCCTGTGGCTGCGGTCGTTCTGGCGCTGCTGGCTTCCTTGTTCTTGATAAACCAGCGCAATGGGCTGGAAGCGGAGATTGCCAAGACGAAGGCGGAGGCCGACGCGCTACGACCGGAGGTCGAGCAGGTCATACAACTCGACCGGCAGATCGCTGTGATGAAGACCAAAGAGCGCTTGGTGTCGGACCTCCTGAAGCAGCAGTTGCCGGCAGCGTCGATCCTCAACGAGGTGCGCCTGCTGATCCCCAAGGACGTATGGACGCTTGCGCTCAACGTCCCCGAGCCGTCGTCGCTGAGCATGGAGGGGATGGCGGTCAACTACTACGCGGTGGCGCGTCTGATGGACAACCTGACCGGCGGGCAGTTGTTCCGGTCGGTGGATCTCACGGTGGCGCAGGCGGAGAAAGTGGGAGGTAGCGATATCGTTCGCTTCCAGATCACGGCCCGCATTCTCAAGCCGCAAGCCGCGGCTGGGGGTGGACGGTAATGAGGGGCATGAGTCCCCGCGAGCGTATCATGATCGTCTTGGTCGGTGTGGCGGCGATTGTCGCCGCGTTCTACCTGCTGGTCTACACGCCGATGACGGGGCGGATCGAGGTCCTGCGGCGCGATCTCACCAAACAGCAGACCGAACTGCGCGGGCTCCAAGAACTCGCGGCCACGAAGGCTGCCAAGGAGCAGGAGTTCGCCACGCTGTCCGAGCGTATCAAGTTGATCGAAGTTCGGCTGCCCCCGGAGCGCGAAATCCCGACGTTGATCCGGCAGCTGCAGGACACCGCCGGCGAGATTGGGATTCGGCTGAATCTGTTGCGCCCTGGTGCGACACAAGCTGGCGCCGCACCCGCGGCCGCCGGTCAGCCACGGCCGCAGCCGCAGCAACCCGCCCCTGCAGGCCAGGCGCCACCACCGTACCAGCAATTCCGGCTGGACCTGGCGTTCGAGGGGACCTACGCAGATCTGATGGCATTTCTAGGCCGGCTGGAGAACTTCCCGCGGTTCCTCGTGCTGAAGCAGCTCGCGATTGCGCCGGCCGAACTTCCCAAGCTGAGGGTGACGATGGCGGCCGACACGTTCGTGCTTCCGCGGGACAGGGTTCCGCAGCCGAAACCCTAGCCGGCCCCCGGCCCCGGTGTCTCACCGCCTGGCCAGCCTGCTCGACCGCGAGCAGGACCGGATTGCTCTCGCTTGGGCCTCGGCGCTGTCACGGCTCCGCCCATCCGCGTTTGTCTACCGGCCGCTGGAAGAACTCCGGCGGCTGGGGCGTTCCTATCTGGCCGAGCTCATCGTCTACCTCGATCGGGACGACGCGGCCCAACTCCGAGAGTTCATCGCCCGCGAGGCGCAGTTGCGGCTCAACATGGGCTTCGGCGCCGCGGAAGTGGTCCAGGGCTTCATCGCCTTCCGCGATCTCGCCCAGGAGTTCTGCACGGAGATCGACTCGGCCGACGGGGACCGGTTGATCCTCGTGCGAAGTCTCACCGACGCGATCGATTTCACCATTGTAGAGTTCGTGACACAGTTTCAGTCGCTCGCCGAGCAGCGTACCAACGCCCACCAGCAAGAGATGGAGAGCCTGCAGCGATCGTTGGTGGAGCAGGCCGTACACGATGACACCACGGATCTGTTCACTTCACGGTTCTTCGAGGAACACCTCACGGTTGAGGTCAAGCGCGCCGCGCGCTACCAGCGTGCATTCGCGCTCGTCATTGTCGACATCGATCACTTCGAGGAATATCACGCGCGCTACGGCACGCTGGCGGCATCCGCGGCGCTCAAGATCACGGCCGACGCGCTGCGCGAATTCACCCGCGAGCTCGACGTGAAGGCCAGGACCGACGAAACCGAGTTCGGGCTCGCCATGCCCGAAACGTCCCTGGAGGCGGCCTTTATGGTCGCCGAGCGGGCTCGTGTCGAGATTGCGGCGGCCTCACCGGTAGACGCCGACATCACGGGGGCCGAGTTGACCGTCTCCATCGGCCTTGGCGCGTATCCTATGCACGGCGAAACCGCCCGCGAGCTGATGCAGTCGGTGCGGCGGGCTCGGGATCAGGCTCGACTACTCGGCGGCAATATGGTCATGCAAGCGGAAGCGGCCACGGGCTAGATCGCTCCGCGGCCGCTTCGAGTACAGTGGGGCGTGTCGTGTTACAGTTACATTCGCACGCGCTGCTGATCCTGCAGCATCCGGCTGGCCTCAGGGGTCGTCAACCAGAGACCCGTCTGCTGATAGACAACGTACCGTAGAAAGCCCACAACCGACATGTACTGGGTCTCGGGGGAGAACGGTTTTAGGTTCTCGACGCGGGGCATCGACACGAGACCTAGATCGATCTGGGTCGTCGGTTGGACCGCGACCGCCGGGTTCGACGCCCCGGCGGCAGGTGGCGCGACCGCGCCCGGGGCTGCGGCCTGAGTTCGTGGAGGATACACGATGATGACCGAGACGACGACGCCATCCAGCCCGAAGGCGATGCCGTGCTGATCGTACGCGATCCCCATCAGGCCCTCGACGACAGCGTCCGAGAATTGCGTCCCGTAGACTCGGCGCAGGTCGGCGACGCTCGACCCGAGGGCGATCCCTTCCGTGGTCCGCAGCAGGCTGTTGGTTGTCGACACGGCGCGAACGTTGCCGTCAGTCACGTACACGTTGAGGCCATAGCGGGGGTAGGTGTACAGGATGGCGTCGCGCATCGTACGCGCCTCGCCCGGCTGTCCCAGCCGGGCGACCGTCGCCGACACGGACCGGCCGAGCAAGACACCCGCGACACTTTGCCCAGGGATGACGATGGTTGGTGGGATTTGTGGCGGCTGCTGAGCGATGACTGGGAGGGTCAGGCCAAGGATCAATGCGGCAACGAAGAGCCAGCTGCCTCGTGTCATGATGTATGCCTCCTGCGTCGCAGCGGTCCGGCGCGCGCCGTGGCGTCTGATATGAATTTGCTTGCGAATTCGGGGTTCGCCGCTGATTTCCTGCCTGGGACGGGCCCGCGGGCAGTGGCAGGAGTGGCTGCGTGAACCCCGTCGAACTGGCCGTGCTGGCCATCGCGGGAGCTGTGATCGGCAGCTTTGCCAACGTACTGATCTACCGATTGCCCCGCGACGAGTCGATCGTGTCACCGGGGTCTCGGTGCCCCCAATGCGGGACCCCGATTCTCCCATGGGATAATATGCCCATCTTGTCCTACTTTCTACTCCTTGGACAGTGCCGGCACTGCGGCGCTCGGATCTCCGCCAGGTACCCGCTGGTCGAGGCTCTGATGGCCGGGCTGTTCGTTGCCGTGCGACTCAGGTTTCCTGAAGTCGTTGGCCCCCACCCGGTCCCCTGGGCGCTCATCTCCTCGCTGCTCTTTACCTTCCTGCTTGTGGTCATTACCTTCATTGACTTGGATCGACAATTGATCCTCAATCGCCTTTCGCTCCCTGGTACCGCGGCCGGTCTCGCGCTCGCTGCCGCGCAGGGCCGGCTCCCCGGGGCTGTACTCGCCGCCTTCGTGGATGCCGGGGTCATCCTGTTGATCGTCGTTGCCAGCGAATGGATCCTCAAGCGGCAGGGCATGGGTATGGGCGATGTGAAGCTGGCTGCCATGATTGGGGCGTTCTTAGGGTGGCCTGCCGGTCCGGTGGCGCTCTACCTGGGTTTCCTGGCCGGCGGGCTGGTGGCCGTCACACTCCTGCTCCTGCGGGTCCGGGGCAGGAAGGATCCAATCCCGTTTGGCCCGGCGCTCGCGGCAGGAGCACTCCTTGCGTTGTTCTGGGGCGACACCATCTGGCGCTGGTATTGGCGGTACGGGCCGTAGGAAATCCCGACTCCTTCTTTTGGGGGGCGAAGGAGGTCTAGAGTGAAGGAGTTCAGGGCAAACTGTGGAATGGGTAGCCCAACCTAACGAACGGGGCCTGCCGGGGTCCACTGAGATCGTCTGCCAAGACCGTGGGGGGCCTGGATGAGCAAGGCCGTCGCATATCTTCGTGCCAATCCCATCATGGCTGGGGCGCTGGCCATCTTGATCATCGCTATCGTCTATTTCGCCATTCCCTCGCCCAGGGCACCGCAGGGGCCCGTTTCGACGGCGCCAGGCGCGGGGCCACCACAACCATCGGTGTCGCCGGCCATGCCTGCGCCGCAGGCTTCACCGAGCGGTCAGGCGCCGGCACCGGGCGCCGTACCGGCGCCTGGGGCGTCGCCGACGCCTGGACCCCGCGCGATGGCATCGCCGAGCAACGCGGGCAGGCCGGATCCATTCGTGCCGATCGTCAGGGGTGGCCCCGGGTCCGGGGCGCGGCCCGGTTCTGTACCGGCTCCGCCACCGGCGCCGCTTCCGCCGCCATTGTTCCCCGGGCAGCAACAGCAACAGCAGCAGCCTGCGCCGGTCGTCACGCCGCCGCCACCGCCAAAAGAAGCCAGCGGGGCCGTGCTGATGGGGATCGTGGGTGACAACGGATCAGTGGCCGTTATCCGGCTCGGTCGCGAGACGTACATCGTCTCGCCTGGCGACGTGATCAAGGACAAGATCAAAGTGACAGTCATCGACGTCGCAAAGAGCATCGTGATCATCGAACAGGAAGGTGAACGGTTCGAGTTGAGGATGGGAGGGGTGAGCGGACGGAATGTCGCCGCATAAGCGCCGCACTCTGCATCGGACCGCCCTCGTACTCTGCGTCTCTTTCGCGCTCGCCCTTGTGACGGTCGCGCCGGCGCAGACACAGACGAGCCCGGTCCGCATCACGCAGGTCACGGTCAAGGTTTTCGGTGATACGGTGCAGCTCTCGGTCATCGGCACCGGGCCTCTGACCTACAAGACCTTGCAGTTATCAAACCCGCCCCGGCTTGTCATCGACCTTCCCGGCACCATCGTCGATCCGGCCGTGCCGCCTCTCGTAGACGTGGATAAGGGTGGGGTGGCCCGGGTCCGCGTGGGCCAGTTCGGCGAGAAACCGCCGATAGTCCGCGTGGCCGTGGATCTGGACAGCCCGTTGCCGTTCACGCTGGCAACCACCGCGCCAACCGTGCTTGTGGCCAAGTTTGCCGCGCGCGGCAGCATGACGTCAGCGGCGCCGCCGGCGCCCGCGGCGCCCGTGGTGGTGGCCGCACCCGCGGTAGCCCCCCCAGTCGCGCAGGCCCAACAGGGCCCGCCTCCGGCTGCCCCCATGCCTGTCGCACAGGCTTCGCCGGTCACCGCTCCTGGTCGTATCAACCTGGAGTTCCGCAGCAGCGAACTGGCCGACGTCCTGACGGCATTGGCGAAGGTGTGCAACCTGAACATCGTGACCGACGCGTCGGTGAAGGGCACCGTCACGGTGCGGCTGATCGACCTGACGTGTGACGAAGCCATGCGCTTCATCCTCGAGGCCAACAACCTCGGGTTCCGGCGTCTGGGCCGCAACCTGATCATCATGGCCGCGGACAAGCTGGCGCCGCCGCCCGAAGTACCCGAAGCGATTACCTATCCGATTGGGTTTGGGTCGGCGAAGGACGTGGCGGATGCGATCCGCAACTCCGTCCCGGGCATCCGGGTGACGCCCGAGCTGCGATCGAACACGATCGTGGTCGTCGCGACACAGGCCCAGCACGAGGACGTGCGCAAGATCCTGGCTGGCCTCGACATCCAGCTCACCCAGGTCATGGTTGAGACCCGTGTCGTCGACGTGTCCGTGTCAGACCTCAAGAACCTTGGCCTCAACTGGGGCCTGACGGCACAGCCGATTCTCAACGTCACCGGGACGTTTCCGAACCAGATCGTCGTCGGGGTCGCCACGAACACGATTCGCGCCCTGTTGGACGCGATGGTGACCGACAAGAAGGTGCGCGTCATCACCGCCCCGCGTATTGCCGTGATCGACGGCAACGAAGCGCAAATCAACCTCGGCGAAGAAGTCCCGATCCCGTCGATCGACGCCAGCGGCCGGCTCACCTTTACGTTCCGACCGATCGGCGTGATCTTGAAGATCCTGCCAAAGGTTAACCGCGACGGGTTGATCACGACAAAGGTCGAACCGGAGGTCTCGGCGGTCCTCGAGTTCCTGAGCACCGCATCGGGACCCGTCCCGCGGGTGTCCACGCGCAAGGCGACAACGATCGTCACCGTGCGCAGTGGCGAGTCCATCGTCCTCGGCGGGCTGATCAGCGCGGCCGAACGTCGCACCGTCATCAAGGTGCCGGTGTTGGGTGATATCCCGATCTTGGGCGCGCTGTTTCGCACCAGCACGATCGACCGCCAGGAGAGCGAAGTTATCTTCGTGGTGACTCCGCAGATCGTCGGCGGTCCGAGCGGACCCGCAGCGGCTCCGACTCCGCGGCCATAGGAGGGTTGGCATGCGTGTGGTTGCTGGTGTGACGGCGATCGTGCTGCTCTCTGCGGCGATGGCGGCCGCGCAGGCGATGCTGCCGGTCTTTAGCACGGCAAGGCTCTATACGACCGATGCGGAGTTCAATAGGGCCATCCAGCCCTACCAGCAGGCCATCACGGCCAACGCGAAGAACGCGCGGGCACAGTACTGGCTGGGGTTTGCGTACCTGCACGCGCATGTGCTGTGGTTGGGCGGGGGTGCACCGTACGCGTCGGGGTTCCTGCCGAAGGCGATCGACGCGCTGAATAAGGCGATCGAGTCCGATCCCAAGCTGCTGGAGGCGTACCTTTCGCTGCACGACGCGTACGCGTTGGCCGGTGAGGTCCAGAAGGCTAACAAAGTCACGATGCAGATGTTCGAGAACACACGACCAAAGTGGTTGGCTCCCATCCCCGTTCCGCAGCCGGGCGGATCTGGTCGGTAATCCAGAGGAGGCGGTGATTGCGTGAAACGGTTCGGCCTGTACATCTTGCTCCTGATTCTTCCCCTGGCCGTCTCTGGGTGTGGGTGGACCATCGGCGGCGCACCGGTCCTGGCATCGCCGGCGAACGGGTCGACCCAGGGGTGCTCCGGCACAACCTACATATTTGTGTGGGGAGCGGTGCCCAGCGCCACGACGTATGTGGTTGAAGTCTACAACAACGCGACCGGCGTGCTGGCCGCCAGCGTGACCGCGAGCGCCCCCGCCACCTCGGCAACCGTGACCGCGGCGTTGCTGACGTGTGGCGGCGTGGCATACCGTTGGCGCGTCGGCGCCGTCTTTGCGACGAACCCGACGCCAGCGTTCAGCGGGTTCTGGACCTTCACGGTTCTATAACGCGTCGGCATCTCCTGAGTTCGGTGACGGGCGGCCTTGCGGCTGCCCGTCGCCTGTCTTATGCTACGGGCTGTATGTCTGAAGCCACCCTGCTGCACACTGACCGCCTCACCAGACTGCGCGAACGCGTGTCCTCGGCCGGTCTGGACGCTGTGGTCATCAGCAAACCACAGAACGTGCGCTATGTGAGCGGTTTCACCGGGTCGGCGGGCATGGCCGTCGTGACCTCGACCCAAGCGCACCTGGTCCTGGACTTCCGCTATCTGGAGCAGGCCGCCGTACAGGCGCCGAGGTTTAGCCGTGTCTACGCGAAGGGCCCCCTGATCGAGGGAGTGGCCGGCGTGCTCCGCGACCTGGGTGTGCGTCGGGCCGGCGTTGAGGCCGATACCATGCCCGTTGGGACCTTTCAGCGGCTCCAGACCGCCGCCGCGCCCGGCGAGGTCGCGCCCCTCGAGGGACTGGATGCGTTGCGCTGGCAGAAGAGCCCCGACGAGATCCAGACGATCCGGCGCGCCGCGTCGGTCGCGGACGCCGCGTTCGTGGATGTTCTCCCGCTGATCCGGCCGGGCGCCCGCGAGCGGGACATCGCCATCGAGCTCGAATACCGCATGAAACATCGCGGCGCCGATCGATCGGGGTTCGATATCATTGTGGCGTCGGGTCCCCGCTCGGCGCTTCCCCACGGCGTCGCGTCGGATCGCGTCATCGGTCCGGGTGAGTTCGTCACGATCGACTTTGGCGCGGTGGTGGATGGCTATACCTCCGATTGCACGAGGACCCTGATGATGGCACCGGCCGGGGATCGACACCGCGAGGTGTACCATGTGGTGCTCGGGGCCCAGGAGGCCGCGCTCGCCGCTGTGCGTGCAGGGATGACCGGACGGGAGGTCGATGCTACCGCCAGGACCCGGATCGCCCATGCCGGGTACGCCGAGGCGTTTGGCCACAGCCTCGGGCACGGCGTGGGGCTGGCGGTACACGAGGGCCCCACATTGTCCCCGCGCGAGGAGGCGGTGTTGCCGCCCGGGGCGGTGGTGAGTGTCGAACCGGGCGTCTATCTGCCCGGTTGGGGCGGTGTACGGATCGAAGATTTGGT
>CBRGMJ010000009.1:0-10939 GCA_967797525.1 uncultured bacterium
CCCGCAGGTTCTTGGCCAAACCCGCGTAGTGCTCCAGTGTGTGGACGAAGCGACCGATCTCGAGCCGGGACTCTCGCAGCGGTTTCCCCTGCTCGCTGGTCAGCAGCGGCGCCAGGTCGTTCAATGCGTGGCGGACCGCGTCGGCGGCCGTCATGAGGATCTCGCCGCGCCGCCCCGCAGGTGTGTCGCGCCAAGCCGGAAAGGCCTTGTATGCGGCCTGCACGGCCACGTCGGCCACATCCTCCCGACCCCGGGGAACGGTGTCGACGATCTCCCCAGTCGCGGGGTTGACGATCCGCAGCCGCTCGGCATTCGGAAACGCGACATACGAGCCGCCGATGAACATCTCTGCCATGGCGTGTTCTCCTTGGCGACGGCGGGGCGCCGGTCCTGCGGCTCAGCTCATCCGCCGGTGCCGCGACAGACCCGCCAGGATGCCCTCGGGCATGAACAGCCCGATGACCATGAGAATGAAACCGTACACTGCCAGGGCCGGGACGGGCAGCGTGAGATAATTTTTCAGGCCGACGTCGATCACGCGGATCAGGGCGACGCCCGCCACCGGACCCCAGACGATCCCCGTGCCCCCGAGCATGGCCATGATCATTGGAAACAGCGTCTTGTCGACGCCCAGCACCGACTCCAGGTCCACGTACCCAAACTGCAGGCCGAACAGGCAGCCCGCCAGCGCCGACGGGATCGCGCTGATCACGAGGGCGATCTGCTTGTGCCGGAAGAGGTCGATCCCAATCGCCGCGGCAGCCCGTTCACTCTCGCGGATGGCGTAGAACGCGATGCCCAACCGCGTGCGGGAGATGACATCGTTGATGGCGAGCGAGACCAGCGCCACCCCCAGCATCAGCGAATACCCCAGGTACTGGGTGAGATAGGACCCTGGCGGCAGGTAGATTCCAAAGGTGCCGCCCGTGAGCTTGTCGAGGTTCACAATGAGCTGCCTGATCAGCAGAAACAGCCCGAAGGTCGCCATGGCAAAGTAGGCGCCCCGCAGGCGGAAGAGCGGATACGCCACGACAAACGCCAGGAACGCCGTGATGACCACAGCCAGCACGACCATACCCGCCAGGGCCATAGGGCCGAACCGTGCTGAGGCCTCGGGGATCTCCTTGGTCAAGATGAACGCGGCGTAGGCGCCCAGGCCGAAGAACGCTCCCTGGCCGAGGTTCAGGTAGCCGAGGAAGCCGCCCAGCAGGTCATAGTTGAGCGCGAGTGTGACGAAGGTGAAGGCAAAGAACAACGCGGTCACGAGGTCGCGTGTGAGCACAACCGGGAGGAACAGCATCCCCGCGGCCACAGCCGCGCTGATCAGCAGGCGTCGCCAGGGTCTCATCCGTGCCGGATCCCTGCCAGCCCTTCCGGGCGCAGCAGCAACACAACGAAGAACACAAGGACGTAGGTGACCGGGGACCAGACAGCTCCAACCAGGAACGCCGTGAAGACATCGGCGATCCCAAGGACCATGCCGCCCGCGAGCGCCCCCGGCAGGCTCCCCACCCCGCCAATAACGACAACGGTCAACGCGATCAGCGTGAGCCGGAGCCCGTCATGGGGACCGAGCGGTGTGGCCAGGATGAAGAACAACCCGGACAGCGCCGTGGTCAGCAGACCCAACGTGAAGATCGTCATCGACACCACCCGCGGGTTGATCCCGAGGATCAAGGCGCCCTCGTAATCCTGGGCGATGGCCCGCGCCATTTTCCCCACGGCAGTCCTTCGCAGGAAGAGATGGAAGAGGAGGACCACGGCGCACACGAAGGCTAGGATGGCCAGCCGCGTCGCCGACAGCGACACCCCGGCGAGTGCAACGCGCGGCAAGACCACCGGCAGCGAGAAGGTGGGCTGCGGGTCGACGAACTTCGCCCAATAGAACGCCAGCAAGGCCTCGACCGCGAGCGCAAACCCGAACGTGATGAGGATCGAGCCGACCAGCACCCGCTCGGGAGGCTTCCCCAGCAGCGGCCGGACGCAGACCGCCTCGAAGGCCCATCCGATGAGGGCGAAAACGAGAACAAGCACGATCAGGCTGGCGGCTGGATGGAGCCCCAGGTGCCTGAGGAACAGGGTGCTCAGCGCTGCCCCAAGCACCAGGAAACTCCCGTGCGCGACATTCAAGATGTTGGTGGTGGCCAAGCCCAGGGAGAGAGCGAGCGCCATCAGCGCGTAGACCCCGCCCAGGCTGATGCCCCCGAGGGCGAGTTCCAAAAGGATCTGCGGAGTCAATCACACCACCAGGTAGGTCTTGCGGATGTAATCGTCGGACAGGAGGTCCTGGCCGCTGCCCTCCCTGGTCATGCGGCCCGTCTCAATCACGTAGGCTCGATTGGCCAGCTCCAATGCCCCGTAGACGTACTGCTCGACGAGCAGGATGGTCAGACCCTGCGTCTGTAGTTCGCGAATAGCACCGTAGAGCCGGTCCACGATGATGGGCGCAAGCCCGAGTGAGGGTTCGTCCAGCATCAACAGCTTCGGGCGGGCCATCAACGCCCGACCGATGGCGAGCATCTGCTGCTCGCCGCCGCTGAGGCTTCCCGCCATCTGTGCCCGCCGCTCCCGCAGGATGGGAAACAGCGCGTCCACCTGCTCCAGCCGCCCGGGAATCTCCCGCCCGCCCCCGGTGGCGAAGGCCGCCAGTTCCAGGTTCTCCAGCACACTCATGAAAGGAAAGACTCGTCGCCCTTCCGGGACCAGCGCGATCCCTTGCTGCACCCGCTGGTAGCTCGGCGAATCGGTGAGGCGCCGGCCATCGAAGACCACTTCCCCGGACGCCGAGGGGATCAGGCCCAAGATCGCCTTCATCATGGTCGTCTTGCCGGCGCCGTTCGGGCCCACGATGGCTACCAGTTCCCCTGCGTCGACGTGAAAGGACACATCCCACAGCGCCCGTAGGTCCCCGTATGAGACGCGTAGTTGCGTTACCTCAAGCATTGGGCCTGGCCGCACCGGTCCATCGCTTGCCCAAGTAGGCTCTGATCACCTCGGCGTCGGCGACGACTTCATCTGGGCGTCCGTCGGCAATGACCACACCATAGTTGAGCACGGCCACCCGCTGCGCCAGCTCCACGACCAGGCGCACGTTGTGCTCGATGATGAGAACGGTCAGATCGAACTCCTGGCGGAGCATCCGGATGAGGCCGATCATCTCGCCGGCCTCCGCCGGCGTGAGACCGGCGAGAACCTCGTCGAGCAGGAGCAGCCGCGGCCCGGTTGCCAGGCCCCGGACCATCTCCAGGCGCTTGCGCTCTGATAGGGTCAGCGTTGCGGCCGGCCGGTCCTCTTTCCCGTCGAGCTTGCCAAAGGGCAGCAGCCGGCGGGCCGCCTGTCGGCTCTCTTCCAGCGAGAGGCGTCCCCCGTCCCGCCGCCCGAACAGGACGCCCGCCGCCACATTGTCCAGGACGGTCATCCCGGGGAACGGCTGCACGATCTGGAACGTCCGGGCGATGCCGTGCCGGCAGATCTGGTGAGGGTGCAGTCCTACGAGGTTCGCGCCTTGAAAGCGGACTCGCCCGGCATCAGGCCGGTAGATCCCGGAGATCACGTTGAAGAGCGTGGTCTTGCCCGCTCCGTTGGGTCCGATCAGCCCGAAAATCTGCCCCCCCTCGACCTGGATGCTGACCTGCTGTAACGCCTGCACCCCGCCGAAGCTCTTGCTGACGCCGAATACATCGAGCAGCGGCACAGTTGGCCGTCGCGGTCTTAGCGCCGGCCGGGCCGGTAGGAGGCGTCAGCAACCTTGTCCGGCCAGATGACACGCAGGTGCCCGTCCTGGAACTGCGCGACAAACGGCTTGTGCGTCCCGAAGCCGTTCAGCACCCGCTCACCGTCCCTGACGTTCCAGTTGAACCGCAGGGTGCCGGAGATGGTGGTCGTCGCGATCCTGAAGTTCGGATCCCGCAGGGTCTCCATGATCACGGGCCGGCGCAGCGTCCCGGCGGCCTCAATGGCCTTGACGACGGTGTCCATAGCCACGTACTTGATGGGAGCCCAGGGCAGGTCATACGGGTCGATCTTCATGCGTTCAAATACCATCTTCGTCCGGCGGTCGTGCAGCTTGATGGCATTGTAGGTCTCGCCGGTCATGCCCTCCACCCCCGCGGCGCTGAGCGAGGCAATCAGGGACTTGCCGACGAACCGGGTGTGAATCTCGGCAGGCCGCAGCCCCACTTCGCGCGCCTGACGAACGAATGCTGTAACCTCCGCGCCGCCCCACAGGCCCAAGAAGATGAGGTCCGGGTTGACCGCTCTCAACTTGGCGATGATCGCGGAGTAGTCGGTAGTGGGAAACGGCACGACCTCGGCGGCTACGACCGTCAGCCCCGCCTTCCTCGCGAACTCCGCGGCGCCGGCCCCCACATCCCGGGTGTGGGCGATCGTCGAAAACAGCACGGCCGCGGTCTTGAAGTTCGTGCGGCCGGCCCTGTTGGACGCCTTGATCATGTCGAAGTAGTACTCGCTCCAGTCGACGCCTCGCTCCAACACGCCCACGAACCATCTGAAGTTGCGGGCGAACAGCGAGGTGTCGTTGGCCTCGGCGGCCACCATGGGGATATTCATCCGCTCGGCCACGGTGGAAGCGCGCAGCGTAATGGGACTGGTGCTGGGCCCCAGGAAAAAGTCTACCTTGTCAACGGCGCCCAGCTTCTCGTAGAGCTCCACGGACTTGTCGGGGCTACTCTCGTCGTCGTAGATGATGAACTGGATCGGGACTTTACGGCCGAAGTCGCCGACGAAGATCCCGCCTTCTTCGTTGACGAGCTTCTCCCACTCACGCATGAACGATAGAAATGTGGGACCCCACTCCGGCGAGAACGGCCCGGTCACCGCGAGCGTGGCGCCGATCTTGATTGGCCGAGGCGTCTGGGACCAGCCGGGTGGCACGAGCAGGGCACCTACGACCATCACCGTCAGAAGAATCAGCAGTATCCCTCTCATACGGACCCCTCCTTCCGCGAGGTCAGCCGCGATCTTGCCCTGTCACCGTGCTAGCAGCGGCCCGAGTATGGGGCCGCCGGTTCATGCGCCTTGTTTCGCAAGGCAGCCGCTGGACCCCTTCCGGTGCCTCCGCCTTCAAACACACGGTTCTCGGCGCGTAGCATCACGCTGAGACCAGACATTCCCCGTCACGAGCGACGATCCGGCCCCCTTGACGACCAGAGCGCGAGGCCCCTTTGACACGACCGCCTCGGCCCGGGTCTCGTCATCGAGCAGCACGAGGTCGGCGCGGCAGCCCGGAGTGACGCCGTACTCCGTCAGCCCAAGGGCCGCTGCGCCGCCATAGGTCACGACATCCAGGCAGAGTTCGAGCTCGGCGTCCGTGCGAAAGCTGTTTCGCATTGCGAGCAGCGTCGCCCGCTCGAGCATGTCGGCGTTGCCATATGGACCCCACGTGTCGCGAATACCGTCCGAACCCGAACAGACCACCACCCCCGCGTCACGGAGCCGTTTGACGGATGGGCAGGGGCGGCCCACGGGACCGGTGGTCATCACGGCGATTCGGGCCTCTACGAGCGCCTCCAGAAGGTGGCTGAGCGTGGCCTCGTCGACCGCGCCAAGGCAGAACGCGTGGCTGATCATCACTTTCCCTTGGAGGCCGAGCACTCGGGTGCGCTCGATGACGAGCTCGACGGCGAACGCCCCGAGTTCGTTGGGCTCGTGCAAATGGATATCGACGCCCTTGCCGTGTTTCTCCGCCAGGGCAAAGATGGTGTCCAGATGACGGACGGGATCGCGGTCGATCGCACTGGGATCGATGCCGCCGATGAGATCGGCCCCAGACCGGAGCGCCTCGTCGAGCAAATCGACGGTGCCGGGCCGCACGAGCATCCCGCTCTGGGGAAAGGCGACAATCTCGATATCGATGTACGGATGGAGCCGCTCGCGCGTCGCGAGGACTCCTTCGAGGTGCTTGAGCCCAATCTCGGTGTCGATATCGACGTGGGTCCGGATGTGACTGGTGCCCATGCGGATCGACTGGATGGCCTGGCGCCTTGACTGGAGCGCCGGGTCCAGGCTGAGCTGCGAGCGGAGCCGGCGTTCGTTCTCGATGCGGTCGATAAGCCGGGGGCCCGCCTGGTTCGAGTGCCAAGGGCGTCCCCACAACGTCTTGTCAAGATGCGTGTGGGCCTCGACAAAACCCGGGATCGCGATCGCATTATGGCCATCGACGACCTCGCGCTCGGGCGCATCCGCTGTCAGGGCGCGCCCGACCTCCGCGACGCAACCGTTATCGATGCGCACGTCCACGGCTGGCCCACCGTCGGGCCGCACGTTCTTGAGAAGAAGAGATCTGTTCATTCGTCCACCTCAACGCGCGGAATACGCGAAGGACCACGCTGACTCACCGTCGTACCTCAACGCCACCATGACCCCAACGCCGGTCACCGTCTTGACGGGGTTCCTGGGGAGCGGAAAGACCACGCTCCTCAATCACATCCTGGGTGGCGGTCACGATATCCGGTTTGGTGTGCTCGTCAATGAGTTCGGCGAGATCAACATCGATGGCCGGTTGGTTGCCAGGCAAGATGCGGACATCGTTGAACTCACGAATGGCTGCATCTGCTGTGCCTTCAGAGACGATCTCCTGTCCTCGGTGGCGACCCTGCTGGATCGGGCCGCCCCGCCCGAGCACATCGTGATCGAGACGACCGGCGTTGCCGACCCAGGGCCGATTGCCGCCCAGCTGCTCGACCCGCGGGTGCAGCAGGATATTCGGCTGGATGCCATCATCACCCTGGTCGACGCCGCGAACTTCGACCGCAACCTGGACCAGGCCGAACAAGCCTATGCGCAGATCGTGACCGGCGACATCCTGCTCATCAACAAGACCGATCTGGTCCCCGGCCACGCGATCGAGCAAATCGACAGCGGACTGCGACGCCTGAACCCGAACGCGCGGATCCTCCGCGGGCGCCACGGTGACGTTGACCTGGATCTCATCCTGGGACTCCACGTGTCGCATGCGGGCTTCACGCGAGCCGCCCACCACCATGCAGACGTGTTCCGGGCGATCTCGTTGCGGACTCCCGGCACGATCGATCTCGAGAAGTTCTCCCATCTGCTCAACAACCTGCCCACAACCGTCTTCAGGGCCAAGGGCATTCTCTCGGTCGCCGGGGCGCCGGTCCGCTTTGTCTTTCACCTCGTCGGTGAGCGGTGGACGGTGTCCGCCGGAGACCCGTGGCGTCCGGATGAAACGGGGCTCAACGAGATGGTGTTTATCGGCAAGGACTTGACGGACTCGGATCAGGCGGCGCTCGAGGCGCGGCTGCGATCATGCATGGAGGACCAGGCTGGATGACCGCGCAGGCGACCGTCGTGAAAGAGCAGCTCCGCGCGTCGGCGCGGGACTTTGGGAAGGATATCGTCGAGATGAGCCTTCGGATCCACTCACACCCTGAACTGGGTCACCAGGAACGGCGCGCGGTGGCGTGGTGCCGCGAGATGCTGGAGCGGCACGGGTTCACCTTCGAGATCGTGCCCGGCATCGACACCGCATTCGTGGCGACCCGGGCGGGGCGCGCTCCCGGTCCGACGATCGGTTTCTTGGCCGAATATGATGCGCTGCCGGGCGTCGATCACGGGTGCGGGCACAATCTCATTTGCGGCTCAGCGGTGGGCGCAGGAGTGTTCTTGGCGGACCTGATGGATCGATTGCCTGGAACGATCAAGGTCTATGGCTGCCCGGCGGAGGAACTCGGCACCGGTAAACCTAGGATGCTCGACGCCGGCGCGTTTCGCGGTCTCGACGTTGCCCTCACCTTCCACCCATTCTCCGCAACGACCTTGATGGAACAGTGTATGGGCGTACGGATGTATGAGTTCGAATTCCGCGGCCGGCCCGCGCACGCCGCCGCCGACCCATGGCGCGGCGCCAGCGCCCTGGACGGCGTGCTCCTCACGTACATGAATCTCAACGCGCTGCGGCAGTTCACGCCTGACGGTGTGCGCATCCACGGCATCGTGAGCGAAGGCGGTCAGGCCGTCAACGTGATCCCGGAGCGCGCGGTGTGCAAGCTCGGCGTCCGGTCGGCCGATCCGGCTGAACTCGACCGTGTCTGTGCGCGCGTCGTCGACTGCGCCCGGGCAGGCGCCATGGCGTCAGGGACCCACCTCGAGGTCCGGGAGACCGGTCTGCTGGACCCGGTGCGGTACAACCGGAGCCTCGGCACCCTGGTCGGTGACAATCTCCGGGCGCTCGGCCAATCCGTGGGCTCGTGGCGCGCCATGGCCTCGACCGACTTTGGCAACGTGAGCCAGGTTGTGCCCTCCCTGCTCTTTTCCGTGGCCACCTGGCCCGAACAGGTCGCCTTCCACACGCGAGAAGCCGCGACGTACGCGGCCAGGGACCAGGGTCTGCAGGCGATGCTGACTGCCGCGGAAACCATGGCGCGCACGGCGGTCGACCTGCTGCTCGATCTCGACGTCATGAAGCAGACACGGGAGGACTTCGCTCGATGAAGATCGACAACGGCCGTCTCATTCCAGATGTCATCTTCTATAACGGCAAGATCCTGACCGTCGATCGCACCTTCTCGATCGTCCAGGCGGTGGCCGTGGCCGGCGAGGTGATCGCCGCGGTCGGCAGCGACGCGGAGATCAAGCCGCTGGCCGGCGCCGCAACGCGCCGCATCGACCTCAAGGGCGCCTGCGTCATCCCGGGCATGATCGACAACCACACCCATGCCCTGCTCGCCGGGCTCGATCACCCCGAGGTCGGCGCCAAGGTCAACCTGGCGTGGGCTCAGAGCATCTCGGACATCCGCGCCGCGATCGCCGAACGGACCCGGCGGGCGAAACCGGGTGAGTGGATCACCACGTCGTGCATGTACCGCGGCGCGCTCAAAGACGGCCGGTTTCCCAATCGTTACGATCTGGACGAGGTCGCGCCGGAGAACCCCGTCTACCTGTTCCAGTCGGGGAAGAACATCGTCCTGAACTCCGTCGCGTTGCGTCTGGCCGGGATCGATCGCCAGACTCCCGACCCCGGCGGCACCCCCGATGAGGGCGAGGGGCACATCGTCCGCGACGGAGACGGCGAGCCCACCGGCCATCTGATCGCCGCCGCCGGCGATCTCGCGCGCAAACGGTTGTGGCAGCGCATGGGTTTGCCGATGAAAAAGTGGGATTTCCTCCACTTCGATACCGAGACGTACATCCGGGCCATCAAGGCGCAGGCCGCGCGGTTTCATGCCTGTGGCGTGGTCGGCACCCGAGACATGGGGGTCACGCCCGAAGAAATGGACGCCTACATCGAGGCTGATCGTCGCGGAGAGCTGACCGTGCGCACCGATCTGATCCTCGGCCTCCCTGCGCGCTACATGAAGATCGACGACATCAACGAATCGCTACAGCGCTACTTTGGCCCCAAACAGGGCATGGGCAGTCCTTGGCTGCGTTTGGGCGGCCTCAAGCTGGTCGTCCAAAACGACGGCTGGTGGGCCTATTCACCCGAGAAACTGCGCGCGATGCTGCTCACCGGAAACCGCATGGGGTTCACACTGGCCGTGCACGTGGGCACGGGGAGCGCCGATGACGCCACGGACCTGGTGCTCAGCACGTTCGAAGAGGCCGACCGCGAGCGGTCACTCCGCGGCCGGCGTTTCACGTGGGAGCACGGGTTCGGCCTGATCAAGCCCGAGTTCTATCACCGGGCCAAGGCCCTCGATCTTATCATCGCCGCAAACCCGCTGCTGGCCTACTTCGCCGCGGCCCGTTCGTTCCGGATGCATCAAGTGATGGATCAGGTGCGCATTGCCAAGAGCAAGATCGCCGACGCGTGGGAGCGCACCGTGAAAGACTGGGGGCTGGCGGTCAAGTCATGGCTGCGCGAAGGCATGATGGTCACGGGAGGCACGGACTGCCCCGCGATCCACTACGATACCGACCGGCCGCTCCTCGGCCTGTATCATCTGGTCACGCGGGAGACCCTCGTCGGCAAAGTGCTGCCCGATGAAGGTATCAGCCGGGAGGATGCGCTGCGTCTGTTCACGATCAACGGCGCGTACGCGACATTCGAGGAAGGCCGAAAGGGATCGATCGAGGTCGGCAAGTGGGCCGACCTCGTCGTGCTCGGTGAAGACTATCTCTCGGTCCCCGACGAGCGCATCCCGTCGATCAGGATCTCGCTGACGATGGCCGGCGGCCGCATCGTGTACGAGCGGGCGTGAGACACCCATGACCAACTTCCACCCAGCGGATTCCTTTCGGTCGCCGCGCTTCGCGCAGCTCGCAACCTTCATGCGGCTGCCGCACGTCGCAGATCCCGCAGGTCTGGACGTGGCGCTGCTCGGCATCCCATTCGACGGCGGCGTCTCGTACAGGCCGGGTCCGCGATTCGGCCCGCGCGACGTCAGGCAGCACTCGAGCTTGATCCGCCCCTACAACCCGGTGCTGGACGTGAGCCCGTTCGACGTCCTCCGCGTGGCCGACGTCGGCGACGTCGATACCAATCCGATCAACATCGAAGACACCTACGCGCGGGTCGAGCGCGCCGTCGGCGGCATCCTTCAAGCCGGCGCCACACCCGTCTGCATCGGCGGCGACCATTCAGTGTCGCTGGCGATCCTGAGGGCGGTGGCCCGCCGACACGGACCGGTGGGGATGGTACACGTTGACAGCCACCAGGACATGTGGGAAGAGTACTTCGGCAACCGGTACTTCCACGGGACGCCGTTCCGTCGAGCGGTCGAGGAAGGCTTGCTCGATACCCGTCGCGTCATTCAGATCGGAATCCGCGGCCCAGTGTATGCGCCCAGCGACTTCGACTTCGGCCGGCAGCACGGCGTGCGGGTGATCCGGGCGGAAGAGGTCGCCCGCCGCGGCATCGAGTGGGCGACCTCGCAGATCGGCGCCGTCCACGGCGGCCCGCTCTACCTATCGTTCGACATCGACGGCGTCGACCCCGCCTTCGCCCCCGGCACGGGCA
>CBRGMJ010000010.1:0-10909 GCA_967797525.1 uncultured bacterium
TGCTTGATCTGACCTTGAGCCACGTCGGGGGCCGGATCCCGGTCATGCTGGGAGCCTCGGCACCGTCGACGCGAGACACCATCGCGCTGTGTCGGTACGCCGAGCGCGCCGGCGCCGCGGGCGTCCTGCTCACGCCACCCTACTACTATCGCCCCACGATGGAAGAACTGCGTCGGTACCTCGGTGAGGCCTGCGCGGCGGGCGGTCTTCCCGCCATGCTCTACAACACGCCTGAAGCCGTCGGGACGGATGTCACTCCCGAGATGGTCGCGCAGTTGGTCGCCGAGGTCCCGCTGGTCGCGGTGAAGGAGAGCTCGGGTAGGCTCGACCGGATCGCTGAACTCCGCCGGCGCGTCCCCCGCGTCGCGATCTACATCGGCACCGACACGATCGCACTCCCCGGTTTGCGCGCCGGGGCGATCGGGTGGGTGACCGGCGCCGCGAATGTCATCCCGGCGGAATCAGTCGCGCTCTTCGACGCCGCCGCGAAGGGGGCCGCCGCCGACAGGCTCTTCGACCAGTTGCGCCCGCTGTGCGCCTTCCTTGAAGAGAGCGGGCGGTACGTCCCCGGTCTGAAGAGCGGCATGGCGATGCGCGGTTGGCCGGCCGGCGACCCGCGGCCCCCGCTCCTCCCTCTCGAGGTACCGCTGGCCGCCGAACTGCGCCGGCTGGTCGCGCAGGCGACGGCCGGATCGGGGACACCGCTGGCCGTCTGATGCGCCGGGTGATCGCGAGATCTGGCGCGGTGGTTGTCGAGACTGTTCCGGCTCCTACAGCGCCGCGAAACGGGTTCCTGGTTCGAGCCGTCTGCTCTCTCATCAGCCCCGGGACCGAGCTTGGGTTGATCGAGGCATCGTCTCGAAGCGACGCGCGCCCGCTCGGGTACAGTTTAGCCGGCCGGGTGGTGGGCGCCGGCCCCGAGGCGCCCGCGGTGGCCGAAGGCACCCTTGTGGCGTGCGCCGGCTTCGAGTACTCGTACCACGCGGACTTCGCGGCGGTGCCGCGTCTGATGGCGACCGCCGTACCGCCGCAGGTGAGCGCGCAGGCCGCGACCTTCACGACGCTCGGCGCAACGGCGATCCACGCGCTGCGGCAGGGACGCATCTCACTTGGCGATCGGGTCGTCATTGTCGGGCTCGGCCTGGTGGGACAACTCGCGGCGCAGGTCACCCGCGCTGCGGGTGCGCGTGTCGCCGGCATGGACCTGTTGTCTTCACGCGCGGCCCTCGCCCGCCGGCTGGGTGTTGAGGTGACGCTCGACCCACGCAATGCGACGCTCGTCGACGAGATCCGCGAGTGGAGCGGCGGGATGGGCGCCGATTGCGTGCTGCTCTGCACGTCAGGAGGAGGAGACGTCGTGAACCTGTCGGCGCGCCTGACCCGCGATCGCGGCCGCCTTGTCATTGTGGGGACCCCGCCGATTCAGGTGGATCGTGAGACATTCTTCGCTCGCGAGCTCGAGCTGACGATCGCGCGGGCGTATGGACCGGGACGGTACGATCCGGTGTACGAGCGAGAGGGTGTCGACTACCCGCCCGGCTACGTGCGCTGGACTCAGGAACGCAATCGCGCCGAGTTCTTGCGGCTCCTGGCCGACGGGATCGCGCAGGTCGAACCTCTGATCACGCACACGTTCACACTGGACCAGGCGACCTCGGCTTATGCCGTGCTGCAGCAAACGCCGGAGTCGGCCATGGCCGTGCTCCTGACGTACGACAAAGGAGGCATGACGTGAAACTCGTGACCTACAGGACGTCGCCCGGAACCCTGCGTGCCGGGGTCGTCGGCGCAAACGACCAGGTGTACGATCTCGCGGAGACCAGCCGGAAGGCTCCGGGAGGCGCGTCGCTCTCCGACTCGTTGCTGGACGTGCTGGGTCAGGAGGAGCGTGGGGTCGACCGCGCCCGGGCGGTGTCAGATTGGGCCGTAAAGTCGGGTGCCGCGGGCCTGCCTCTGACCGGCGTCAGGCTGGCGCCGCCGCTGCCACGACCCGGTAAGTTGATCGCCGTGGCGAACAACTACTTCGAACACATCGTCGAGGGCGGGGCCGAGACGTTCGAACGGACGGAGCAGACCCCCTGGCTCTTCATCAAACCGAGCACGGCGATCATCGGGGATGGCGATCCCATCCTGCTGCCGGCACTGTCCGACCGGATCGACTGGGAGATCGAGCTGGCCATCGTCGTCGGCCGGCGCGGCCGGCATATCTCGGAGGCGGCCGTCTATGAGCATATCGTGGGATACACGATCGTGAACGACGTATCGGCGCGAAGGATCAACGTGGGATTCGAGCGGCGGGCGCGCGCAGACGACCCGTTCTACGATTGGCTGCACGGTAAGTGGTTCGACAGTTTTGCTCCCATGGGCCCGTGGGTCGTGACGCGGGATGAGATCAAGGATCCCCACAACCTCAACTTCAGCTTGAAGGTCGACGGCCAGATCCGCCAGGCGGACAACACGGCCAAGATGATCTTCCGGGTCCCCGACATCGTGGTGTTTGCGTCCAAGATCATGACGCTGGAGCCCGGAGACGTCATCGCAACGGGAACGGCCAGGGGGACGGGGTCGGCGACCGGCACGTTCCTGCAGCACGGCCAGACGGTGGAGGCGACCATCGATGGTTTGGGTGTCCTGCACAACCCGGTCCAGCAGGAGCCCCGGTCGCGGTAGCCTTCGATGAAGATCGCCATTGTGGGGCTGGCGTTCAGCCACCCGTACAGCTACACACAGATCCTCGGCCGGATGGGCCACATGGTCTCACACGTGTGGGACGATGATCCCGCGAGGCTGACCGAGTTCACGACGCGTTTCGGCGCGACCCCGGTGTCGTCTCCGGAGGCGGTGCCGTCGATCGGGATCGACGGCATTGTCCTCACCGGGCGTCTGCCCGAGCGTGTGGACCACGCGCTGCTGTTTCTCGATCGCGGCACGCCCGTCTACCTCGGGAAACCCATGGTGGCGAACGCCGCGCAGTTGGGCCGGCTCGGTGAAGCCGTGCGCCGGACCGGGACGCCAGTGTTGACAACATCAGTACTCCGGTACGCGCCGGCGCTCCGCAGCCTGCGACGCCAACTCGATCAGGGGCGGCTGGGCACGCCGGTGGCCGCGCACTGTCTGTCGGCGCACAGCATCGAACTCTATCTGAAAGAGCCCAACGTCTGGCAGGACGACCCCGCGCGGGGCGGCGGGACCCTCATCACCATGGGCGTGCACGCGCTCGAGATGCTCAGCGCGCTGGCCGGATATGGGATCGGCTCGGTGTCGTGCCGCACCGGCCGCCGGGTCCATGCGCGATCGTTGTCTGAAGATGTTGCCGTCCTCACGATCGAATGGGCAAACGGGCTGCTGGGGACGGTGGACATCATCGGCGGCGTCAGCGGCGAGTTCTACGGCATCGAGATGTACGGCAGTGACGCCGTGTTACGGGCATCGATACCCAAGGGTGACGTGCGCGACCACCGAGGCCTGGGCGATGTCGATCCGTGGGAGGAGTTCGGGTACACGGGCACGATGAACGCCTTCATGGACATGTGCCGCACTCGTGAAACACCGGTTCCCCTCGAAGAGAGTGAGGCGATCATGCGGGCGCTCCTGGCCGCGCAGGTGTCTGCCGCGTCGGGACAACCGGTGAACCCGGACACGATGAGGACAGGGGGACGTTGATGCTGCGCGTCGGTATGGTAGCCGTGAACACGCCTCATGCACCGAGCTACGCAAGACTGCTGTGGGATCCGGACGCGCCGGGCGCGCCGGCCGAGCCTCAGGCGCGGCTGACAGCGATCTGGGATGAGGACCGGGACCGCGCGGCGGCGTTCGCCCGGGAGCATCAGGTGGCCGAGATCGTGGGCCGGCCTGAAGACATGATCGGTCGCGTCGACGCCGTCCTCATCGTCGAAAAAGACCAGCGCAAACACGCCGCGCAGGCCATCCCGCTGCTCCGCGCCCGCCTGCCGGTCTTCGTGAACAAACCGCTGGCGGACGACATGGCCGACGCCAACGCGATCGTCGCCTGCGCCCGCGACACGGGGACACCGATGTTCTCCTGTTCGGCGTTGAGGTTCGACTGGGAGATCCAGGCGCTGAAGGAACGCGCCAAGGACCTGGGGCGCATTCGTGTGGCCATCAGCGTCGGGTACCGCGAGCTCCTCTACTATGGGGTCCACGCGGCCGAAATGCTCGTCGCGGTCCTAGGCACCGGCGTCGAATGGGTCGAAAACCGCACAGAGGGCGGCGATCGTGACGTCATCCACGTCCACTACGCGGACGGCACAACCGGGTTGGTCCTCGTGCTACGGGACGCGGCTCGGATTTTCGAGCTGCGGACCTACGCCGAACGCGGCCAGGATCACGCCGTGGTCGCGGACACGGCGGCCAACCCGATGTTTGCGGATGAGATCAGAGCGTTCCTGCGCATGGTGCGGACCGGTGAGGTCCCGGTGCCGGTTGAAGAAACGCTGGAGGTCATGCAGATCCTCTGCGGCGCCCGTGAGTCCGCGAAGACCGGTAGGCGGGTGCACGTTCGCGACCTGAAGTGAGCGGCCCGATCTACACCGCCGCCATCATTGGGTTGGGCCGCATCGGCAGCCTGCTCGACGACCCATGGGCCGATATGCACATTCGGGACGAGTCATGGCGCGCTCGGCCGTGCACCCACGCCGGGCAGTTTGCCGCCCATCCGAGAATCCGTCTGGTCGCTGGCGCCGATCCAGATCCCCAGCGCCGCGGCGCGTTTGCCGCGCGCTGGGGGCTCACCGCTTACGCCGATCATCGTGAAATGCTTGAGCGCGAGCGTCCCGATATCGTCAGCGTATGCACGCGGGCGGTCGACCGCTACCAGCCCACCCTCGACGCGATCGCGTCTCGACCGCGCGCGCTGCTACTCGAGAAACATCTGTCCGCGTCGCTCGCCGAGGCCGACTCGATCGTCGCCGCCGGCGACCGCGCGCGCATCCCCCTTGTCGTCAACCTGACGTTTCGTTTTGCGGTCGGGGTGCAGGCGCTGGCCGAACGCGTGCGCGGGGGCGCGATCGGAGCGCTGCGCACGGTGATCTGCTACCCGGGCCCGTTGCTCGTCCACTCGGGCGTCCACTTCTTCGATCTGTGCCGGTACTTTGGCGCGGGAGAAGCGAGACGGGTGTTCGGCCGGCTGGACGGCGATGCCGCGGCCGCCGACCCGCCAGGCAGCGGCTACATCGAGTTCGATTCGGGCGTGCGGGCGTACGTCGATGCGCGTGGCCGCGCCACGCACGGCTACATGGAGTTCCACGGCGCTCAGGGCGTGGCGCGTGTCGGTAACGATGCCGAGTGCACCGTCCATCTGTGGCGGGTGCCGCACCCCGCAGGCGAGGTGGACCAGTTCTACCAACCCGTCCTCCAGCCGGCGGGGTGGACCGCCCCGGTCGACGAGGACGGGAGCATCCGGCGCGGGCGCAACATCAACCGGCGGTGCATCGACGACGTCGTCGCCTGTCTCGACCATGGAGGCCCGCCGACGGCGTCTGCCCGAGACTGTCTGCTCGCGCAGGAGATGGCGGCAGCGATGCACGCCTCGCATCTGGCCGGCGGCAGGCTCGTCGATCTCCCATTGGCCGACCGGGAGCCGCGGCTCAGCGCCGTGTGACGGGGGCCGGCGGCCCCGTGGCGGGACTCGCATCAGACGCCGCATCCCTATATGCTGTAGGTACGCTCTTCAAGGAGGCGGATGATCGTGAAGCAAATTGCTGTGCTGAGCCTCGTCGCGGCCGGTCTGGTTCTCGTCCTCGCGCTGGGCGGCATCGGGCCGGCGACCGCTGGGCCAACCGTGCGGCTGTCCATCGCCACCGGAACCACCGGCGGTGTCTACTTCCCCCTGGGTGGCGGCCTGGCGTCGCTGATGTCAAAGCATATCCCTGGCGTGGCGGCCACGGCTGAGGTCACGCCGGCGTCGGTGGACAACATCCGGCTGTTGGGGGCCAAGCGAGCGGACATTGCCATGGTCCTGGCCGACACCGCGGTAGACGGCCTCAAGGGCGAGGAGGCGTTCAAGGGCAACCCGGTACCGATTCGCACCCTGTCGCCCCTGTATAACAACTTCAACCACCTCGTGACGGTCGAGGGGACGGGCATCAACACCATGGCCGACCTGAAAGGGAAGCGGGTATCCCTCGGCCCGCCGGGGAGCGGCACCGAGGTCACCGCCCTGCGGATCCTGGAGGCGGCAGGCATCAACCCCGACCGCGACATCCGCAAAGAACGCTTGTCGCCGGCGGCCTCGGCGGATGCGATCAAAGACAAGAAGATCGACGCCTTCTTCTGGAGCGGCGGACTGCCGACCGCAGCGGTCCTCGACCTGGCCGTCTCGCCGGGTGTGCGCATCCGCCTGGTGCCGCTTGACACCGTGCTGCCGGCCATGCAGCGAAAATGGGGCAATCTCTACTTCCGATCGGTGATTCAGAAAGAGTTCTACATAGGCTTACCGGCCGACTTGCCAACGGTGGGCGTGGCCAACCTCTTGATTTCCCACAAAGACTTCGACGCGGATCTGGCGTATCAGATCACGAAACTGCTCTTTGAGCGGCGACCCGAACTCGCGCTGGTCCACAAGGAAGCGGCGAACATCACCTTAACCGGCGCGGCGGCGCGTTCGCCGCTTCCGTTCCACCCTGGGGCCGTCCGGTACTTCAAGGAGCGCAACGTCGAAGGTTTCTAGACCCCGCTGGATCTGGGCGGCCGCGGTCGCGACAGCGACGGCGGCCGCTCTGTTGTTCCTCCCGGTCACCGTGCTCGATGTCAGGCACGACGGGACCGGACGGCTGCTGTGGCGCGTGCCCGCGCACACCGGTTCCACGGTCGATCTCGACTACACGAACTCGCTCTTCAACGCCCCCACCACAGACCGGTTCGTGGTCGACGGCGGCAAGCTGCGGCTGGTCGAGATCAGCAGCACGAAGGAAGCGGTACTCGAACACGCCGGTCTCGCCGGACCGCACAAGGTCCGGGCCGAACGCTTTGTCGCCGAAAGGCCCGGCCCTGTACTTGCAGAACTCACCATCCGGATCGGCCAGACAGGTCAACAGCGGCTGGTCGTCGACGGCCGGGACGTGCCGTTGTATCGGGCCGGCGTTGGCGAGGCGCTGCACATCAGGGTGGCTCGTATCCCTCGAGCGTTGACGCTCGTGGAGATACCACGGCCGCCGTAGGAGTCGTCGATGGAACAGCGCGACGATGCGCCGCCGGCCAAGACTGAAGAAGAGCTCAAAGAGATCGTCGAGGAGTATGAGGGGAAGACGCGCCGGCTGGGCGGCGGCTGGGGCGTCCTGGTCACGGTCCTCACCGTCGCCATGTCCCTCTACCACCTCTACGCCGCGCAAATACCGATCATTCAACAGGTCCACCTCGTTCGCCACCTGATCTTCGTCCTGGTCCTGACGTTTCTGCTCTATCCAGGCACGCGGAAGACGATGCAGCGGACGGCCCCTACGCTCTGGGACGTCGCGCTCGCGATCGCCGGCATCGTGGCCCTCGCCTACGTCCTGGTGGACTTCGAAGCCTTCATCTACCGATCGTACATCCCGACCCGGCTCGACCTGATCTTTGGGATCATCACGATCCTGCTGGTCATGGAGGCCACGCGGCGCACCGTCGGCAACGCGCTGCTCGTGTTGGTGGTCGCGTTTCTGACCTACGCGTTCGTCGGTCCGTTCCTGCCAGAGCCTTGGACCCACCGCGGATACGACGTGATCCGTGTCGTCGGCCAACTCTTTATTACGCTGGAAGGACTCTTCGGCGTGCCGCTGCAGGTCTCGGCGACGTTTATCATCTTGTTCACCATCTACGGCGCGGTGCTGGACGCCTCGGGCGCCGGACGGTTCTTCGTCGACCTGGCGCTGGCGCTCACGGGGCGGCGGCGCACTGGACCGGGACAGGCCACCACGGTGGCGTCGTTCCTGCTCGGCGGACCGTCCGGGAGCGGCGTCGCCACCACCGTCGCCGTCGGCGCGATCACCTATCCGATGCTCAAACGTGCCGGGTACGACCGTGAATCGGCAGGCGGGTTGCTGTCCGCCGGGGGAATCGGCGCCGTGATCTCACCGCCGATTCTCGGGGCGGCGGCGTTCATCATCGCGGAGATCCTGAAGATCTCATATCTCAAAGTTGTCGCAATGGCGATCATCCCGACCATCCTCTACTACTACTCGATCATGCTGATGATCGAGTTCGATGCCAGGAGCATGAACCTGAGGCGGGTCGAGATCACGGCGGGCGATCCCAAGAAGCTGGCGCTCCGTTATTGGTACCTGCTCTCTTCGCTCGTGGTCATCCCCGTGTTCATGATCATCGGCTTCACGGCGATCAACGCCGTCTTCTGGGCCACGGTGATCGGCGCGGCGCTCAGCCTGCTGCGCCCGGAGACCGCGATGCTCACCGTCCGCCGGCGCGGGGCGCGCGATCAGGCGCCGCGGGGCGTGCTCCGAGTCGGCGGTCTGGACATCAACCCGGCGGGTGTGATCAGGGCGCTGGACAGCGGCAGCCGCCAGGTGGTCAGCGTCGCGGTCACCACCGCGGCCGCCGGGATTGTAGTCGGGGTCGTCAACCTGACCGGGCTGGGGTTGAAGATCTCGGACGTCATCATCGCGTATGCGGGTTCGCAACTCTTGCCGACCCTGGTGCTGGCCGCCGTCGCCCTGTGGGTGCTCGGTCTGGCGCTCCCGATCACGGCGACGTACATCGTGGCCGCGGTCATCGTGGCGCCGGCGCTGACGAAGCTCGGCGTGCACGAGCTCGCGGCGCATATGTTCATCTTCTATTATGCGATCCTCTCGGAGGTCTCGCCGCCGGTGGGTCTTTCGCCGATGGCCGCCGCAGCGCTGACCGGCGGCAACCCGTTCAAGACTATGATGATGGCGTGGAAGTACACGTTGCCGGCGTTTGTGGTGCCGTTCATGTTCACCGCCCATCCGGATGGGATGGGGTTGTTGCTGCAGGGACCCTGGCCAACTATCGTGTACACGACGGTCACCGCGGTCATTGGATTGACGGCGATGGCCGCGGCGGTCACGGGATGGTTCTTGCGCCGGTCGACCCTGCCCGAGCGGATCGTCCTCGCGGCCGCCGGGCTGGTGCTCGTCTACCCGGAAGCCCGGACCGACATCATTGCCATCACCACGATGGCGGGCGTCGCGGTCATGCAATGGTTCTCGAGGACCGCGGCCGCCACCGCGAAAGGATGAGACGATGAGCACAGACGAAAAGCGCCCCGAGGCATCGGTGCAAGACACCGCGCCCGATTCGGCTCCCACAACGGATCCGGGGCTTCCGGATGCGATGTCGCTGATCGCGACGTGCATCAGCCTGCTGGCGAGCAGGGCGTGGCAGGCCATAGGGTTGGTACCCAACCCGGCCACACAGTCGAACGAGCGCCATTTCGACGAAGCGCAACTCGCCATCGACGCCGCGGCGGCCCTCGCCGACTTGCTGCGGCCCCGTGTGGGAGACCGCGAGCGACGGGAGCTCGAGACGCTGGTCGCCAATCTGCGGATCAACTTCGTGGAGCAGAAGAGCAAGGCAACCTAGTTGGGTTACGTCCGGCTCAAGCACACGCTGAGCGCGCTGGCCCTGGAGGCATTGGAGCACCCGGGCCGCCGCGTTGTGGTGGGGTGGTTGGCGGCGTATTGTGACGCGGTCGAGGAGACGACGGACGGCGCGCGCTTCTGCCAGCCGTTGTCGGCGCTCGGAGCCCGCCGACGGGCGACGAACGCGGGCGACCCAATTGCCACATTGTTCGATTGGACCGACGGTGGGTTGGCGCTGCGCGCGGAGTTTCAGCCATACGTGGCCTACATGCATCGTCAGGTCCACCGCTTGCAGGCGGCGTTGAGAACGCTGCGCGTCGGGTCGCGCTCGCGCGGGCCGGACCAGATCGTGATGCGCCGGGCGGCCGCGCTCTTCAACCACGGCCTCTTCTTCGAGTGCCACGAGTTCCTCGAGGACGTGTGGCGCGCAGCCCCGGCGGCCGAGCGCGGCTTCTATCACGGTATCATCCTCATTGCCGCGGCCTTTTACCATCACGAGAAGGGCAACCTGCACGGGACGCGTGTCAAGCTGAAGCAGGGCATCGCGTACTTGCAGCCGTATCTGCCTCGCGCGCACGGCGTCCGCCTCGACCGATGGATGCACGCGCTGGCGCCGTGGCGAGAGCGTGTGGACGCCGGCCGGATCACCGGTGTGATCGCGCAAAGCGAGATTCCGAGGATTCCATGATCGAGGACATCTTCCGCTACATCGATTCGCACGCCGACACCTTCGTGCACGACCTCCAGCGGCTCTGCCGGCAACCCTCGATCTCGGCGCGGGGTGTCGGGCTCGAGGCCTGCGCGGACCTGCTTGTTGCGCAGATGCAGGCGAGGGGCATGGCCGCGGTGCTCGAGCCGGTGCCCGACGGCCCGCCGCTCGTCTGCGCGGAAGTCCCCGGTGAGCGCTCCAGCACGCTGCTGATGTACAACCACTACGACGTCCAGCCGCCCGAACCGCTCGACGAGTGGGAGTTCGATCCCTTCAGCGCGACGATTCAGGGCGGTCGGCTCTATGCCCGGGGCGCGCAGGATACGAAGGGCAATATCATGGCGCGCCTCGCCGCGGTCGAGGCGTGGGTGCGGGTGCGCGGCCGGCTGCCGGTGACCGTCAAGTTTCTCATCGAAGGGGAGGAAGAGATCGGCAGTAGGCACCTGGGCGCTGCGATCACGGCGCGGCCGGAACTCGCACGCGCCGACGCGTGTATCTGGGAATCGGGGCACAAGGATCATCGCGACGTCCCCACCATCTACCTCGGGGCGAAGGGCATCTGCTACGTCGAACTCGAGGCGCGCGGCGCGAGGCGCGACCTGCACTCCTCGCAGGCGACGAGCATCCCGAACCCCGCATGGCGTCTGGT
>CBRGMJ010000011.1:0-10857 GCA_967797525.1 uncultured bacterium
GTAGTGAATCGGGTCGAAGGTTCCGCCCATGACGCCAATCCTGGTCACGCGGCTCATTTCTGGGCGGCCGCGGGGCTCTCCTCCCGCCCTCGCGAGGTCTCGAGCGCGTCCGCGGCGGCTGCCAGCACCTCGCTCACGCCTTCGCCGGTCGCGGCCGATACGCCAAACGCGCGAATCCCGCGCGCGGCGAACGCCGCGCGGGTCGCCGCCAGCCGGCTGCGGGCTTCGGGAAGATCGATCTTCGTCAGGACGACGAATTCCGGGCGTGCGAGAAGGGCGGCATCGTGCAACTCGAGTTCGCGACGCACGATGGCGTAGGCAGCGAGGGGATCGTCTGTCGCGGCCAAGTCGATGAGGTGCAACAGGATATTGGTGCGCGCGATGTGCCGCAGGAATGCGTGACCCAACCCGGCGCCCGCGTGCGCCCCTTCGATCAACCCGGGCACGTCCGCCGCCACAAAACTGCGCCCATCGGGTAACGTCACCGCGCCCAGCACCGCCTGGGTCGTCGTAAACGGATAGTCGCCGACCTTGGGCCGCGCGCTGGAGATACGCCCAAGCAGCGTCGACTTGCCGGCGTTGGGCAACCCGATCAGCCCGACGTCGGCCAGCATTCGCAGTTCGAGTTCGACCCAGCGCTCTTGACCGGGTTGTCCGGGATCGGCCCGGCGCGGCGTGCGGTGGGTCGGGGTGGCAAACCGCGCGTTGCCCTTCCCGCCTCGACCGCCTTTCGCGATGATGGCCTGCTGACCGCCCGCCGCGAGATCGGCGATCACGTCACCGGTATCGGTGTCGCGCACGATCGTGCCGACCGGCACGGGGACAATCAGATCTTCACCGCCGCGGCCGGTGCGATTCGAGCCCTCGCCGTGGCCCCCGCGCGCCGCGCGCAGGTGTTGTCGGTACTTGAAGTCGATCAGCGTGGACATCCCGGCATCGCCGACAAAGATCACGCTGCCGCCGCTCCCCCCATCGCCGCCGTTCGGCCCGCCTTTGGGGATGAACTTCTCACGGCGAAAGGATACGCAGCCGTTGCCGCCGTCCCCGCCTTTGATGTAGACCTTCGCCTGATCGATCAGCATCGTGGTTGAGGGAGCCGTCGCGCCGGCGTTCGATCCCGCTCGAGAAGCGAACGGCCCGGGTCGGCTGACCCGGGCCTCGACGAGTCTCTCCCAGCCGGTCTACGCCGGCGCCGGGTGGACGCTGATCCGCCGGCCATCGCGGCCGCGCCGCTCGAAGGCGACTACACCGTCGATGAGCGCAAACAGCGTGAAATCTCGGCCCTGACCCACGTTGGCGCCGGCGAATACCTTGGTGCCCCGCTGCCGGATGATAATGCTGCCCGCGCGGACGGATTCACCGGAGAAGCGCTTCACACCGAGCCGCTTGCTGTTCGAATCGCGACCGTTCCGGCTGCTGCCGGTGCCCTTCTTGGATGCCATGTGTGCTCCTCCCTACACGCCGATCCGTTCGATCCGTACCTCGGTGAACGCCTGGCGGTGACCGGTCTTGCGCCGCTGGTGGGCCTTGGCCTTGTACTTCATCACGATGATCTTGCGCGCGCGCCCCTGCCGGACGACACGGGCCTCCACCGAGGCGCCTGTCACCGTCGGGGTCCCGATCGTGGTGGTCTCACCGCCGACCAACAGGACCCGATCGAGCGTCACCAGATCGCCCGCCGCCCCGCCGAGTTTCTCGACCTTGACGAGGTCGCCCTCGCGGACGGTCACTTGTTTGCCGCCTGTCTCGATCACTGCGTACACTCGAGCACCTCCGGAAACCTCCGGCATCGTACCACGGCCGGACCGGGCTTTCAATGCGACGCCCGGCGTCACGCCAGCCGGAACACGCTGGGGCTCACCTGCGGAAATCTCGTCAAGATCTCGCCGTCGTGCCCTGGGCAGATGCGGTCCTCGTCGCCGCCGGCCAGGCTGCGAATCCGCTCCATCGCGGCGAGACACTCCGCGATGCCGTTGATATGGATCGCGGGCGGCGCCCAATCCCGAAGGTTCCGATAGGTCGTCAGCGCATCGTTGGCGATCACGAACGGGCCGCGCGCCGTCTGCACGACGACAATCTGCATCCCCGGAGAATGCCCGCCCACCCATTCGAGCCGGACACCGGCGGCAGGCTCAACGGTCCCGTCGATCATCTTGAGCCTGCCGCTTGAGCGCAGCATCTCGAGATCCTGCGCGAAGCAGTCACCGACGAACCGCTGGAGCCAGGGCTCCTGGACCCCATAGCCGTTCCAAAACTCCACCTCACGTCTTTGTACCCAAAACACCGCCCCGGGGAGGAATCCTTCAAGATCGAAATGATCCCAGTGCAGATGTGTGAGGATCACCGTGGAGATCTCGCGCGGATCGATCCCCGCCCCTGCATAGAGGGATCCACGCTCGCGTAGACCCTCCATCGCTAGCCCCTTCACGCGGGCCAGCCGGGTGGTGAACCCTGTATCGATGAGGATGATGCCCGCCGCGCCCCGCAACACCCAAAAGAAGTAGGCGGAGGTCGTGCTCTCACCGGCCGGATGCAAGTACATCCTCGTGGACCAGTCGACGGTCCGCGCTCCCTGGCTCAGCGCGTAGATTTCGTACGAAGGGGAGGACTTCCCAGCCGCATCGTTGAACACCTCATCCACCTCAGGACAGTATTCCTCACTGCACGGGCCGGCGCCTCCCGACGCCGCCCACCACGCCCGCCGGAACGGGATAGATCATCTTCAAGGCATGGGCACGCATGATTCGCATCTTGATCGTTGACGACACCCGGCTCTACCGCGAAGGGCTGGCCCATAGCTTGGGCAGAGTTGACGGATTGAGCGTCGCGGGCACAACGGATGCCCAGGTGTCCGCCCTCGAAGCCGTGCGCACGCTGTGTCCCGACGTTGTGCTGCTGCGGATCGACATGCCGGGCAGCGCGGCGGTCCTTCGCGCCATTGTCACCGCGGGCGTCGGCGCGCGGGTCATCGCCGTCGGCCTGATCGAGCGCGAACAGGACGTGATCGCCTGTGTTGAAGCCGGCGCGTTCGGATTCCTCCCTCGGGATGGGTCGCTGGATGACTTGGTCGCCTGCATCCGGAGCGCGGCTCGAGGCGAGACCGTGTGTTCGCCCCGTATGGTGGCCTCGCTGCTCAAGCGCATGGCGGCCCTCGCCGCGGAGCGCCCGACGTGGCCAGGGCACTCGCACCTCACGCCGCGCGAACACGAGGTCGTCCGGCTCGTCGACGAAGGTCTCTCCAATAAAGAGATCGCCCGACGGCTCTCGATCGAGGTCCGCACCGTCAAGAACCACGTCCACAACATCCTCGAGAAACTGCACGTCCACCGACGGGGTGAGGCCGCCGCGCGGCTCCGCGGGGGGCTGGAGGCCACCGGGGACTAGATCTCGCCCTGGATCTCTTTTGAGTCTCTGGCTCTATTCTCCACCGCCTGTCTCCAACGGTACGGTGAACACTAGGCGGCACAAGAGAGGGGAGAGCCATCCATGGACGCCAGATCGGACTCCAAAGACACCCAAGAGGCCAGACCGCGGTTCGAGCGGGAGCGCGCGCAGTTTCGCGCGCTGATCCTGGCCAATCCCAACTACTTTGGCAACCTGACCCTGAGCCCATTCACACCGGTGCTCAACCTACAGGGTGACACGTTCTACGAGGAGCTCGGCTGCGTGGGATTCCAGCCGCAGTTCAACCGGCTGGAGGCCGTCGTCTACGTCAAACAGCCATCCGGATACGGTGGGGATGTCTGTTCGAGCGGCACGCCCGAATACGTCCGCTTCTACACGTCCTTTGACAACGGCACGACCTGGCTGGACCAGGGGCTGACCAGTTTCACGACCTACGACATCCCGGCGGGGACCACGGGATCCAGACGGCTCGAGTACGCGGTAACGCTGCAGATCGATCCTCCGAAGACCTTCTGCTTCATCGCGAACATCGCGCTCGTCCGCGCGATCCTGTCGTGGAACGTGCCGCCGCCGCCCAACGACCCCAACTTCACGCCGGTGTGGGGCAACGTGCACGATACGCGGATCCAGATCGACCCGCGCCGGCTCATCATCTTGGGCGATCTGCTCAAGACGCTAAAAGTCACACTGCCCCCGGAGCTGATCCCGGCGTTGGACTTGGGAACGCTGACTGAGGCCGCGACCCCCAAGGCGCTCAGTATCGCGGAGCTCCGCAGCCTCTACAAAGACAAAGGCGTCGAACCGCATCGCTTTGCGCTGGCCGAAATCCAGAAGCTCATCAGCCAGCCGGCGTTGAGCGAGTCGCTGATGGCGACCGGCTTCAAGGGCGCGCTGGCCGGGCTCGACATCGACCTCGGCGATCTGATCGGGAAGCTCTTCCCCACCGACGGCGACACGCGCTACGAGCAACTCGAGTGTATCGGTCTCAATCCCAACCTCGACACCTTGGTGGGCGTGATCCGCGTCAAACTGCCCAACGGCTACTCGGGCAACCTCTGCACCACCGGTAGCCACGAGTATGTGACGTTCTGGGCTGACTTCAACGGCAACGGCACCTTCGAGACCTGTCTGGGCACGACGTCGGTCAGGGTGCACGACATCGGCAGCATTCCCAAGGAGGGGTTGGAGTACGCGGTGTTCCTGCCGGTGGACCTGGCGTGCCGCCGCCAGCCGTGTGAAGAGGGGCCAAAGGTCGTCCGGATCCGGGCGATCATGTCCTGGCAGGTGGCACCGCCCTGTTGGAACCCCAACTACGTGCCGGTCTGGGGCAACCGTCTCGAGACGCTCGTGCACATCAGACCCGGGCAGACCTGTCACCCGGATACGCACGTCCCCATCATCCAGACCGTCGGCAGCATGGACGTCGACGACATCGATCCCATCAGCGGGCTTGCCACCGGTCCCGCGGCCCTGGCGGGCTTCGTGGCCAACGAGAGTCCATTCACCGGGGTGATGATCCTTACCGGCCACGTCGCGAACCCGACCGACATCAGCATGGGCGCCCCGCACCTGAAGTACCGCGTCGAAATTAGCAACGACGGCGGCGCCTCGTGGCAGCGCGTGACTAACACGTTCTCGCTTGGCCGCGACCAGCTACTCAACGGCGCCTGGAGCGATCTGCCCGACGCCATTCAATCTGTCGATGTGGACGACTACTACGCGTATCAAGAAGACCTCACCGACGGCGCCGGCAATGCCCAGATCTTCCCGGTGGGCAACGTCCTCGCGCGGTGGAACGCCTGGGGCCTGACGGGTCTGTGGCAGGTCCGGATCAAGGCCAAGAACCCGGCGGTCCCGGGTCCGGAGTGGACGAGCAACGTCGTCACCGTGCGGCTGGACAATGCCGCGCCGACCGGCGGCGCCTCCGATGCCGTCCGTCCGTTCCTCAACATCACGACCGGTGGCGGTGCGTGCGCGGACTTCACGATCGGCGACGTGATCTCGGGCACCTACGAGGTCGCCGATGAACACTTCGGGAGTGTCAGGTTCTCCATCCTGCCCGACCAGATCGGCGGCACGCCCACCGGCGGATCGTTTACCGCCCCGTCGCCCTTCCCTGGACCGGGGCAGATGCCGCTCACGCGTGTCTACTCGCCGATCGCCCCGCCGGGCGTGCCAAATGGCGGTGAGTCGGGCACCTGGTCGCTCGACACGACCGGCATGCCGCGCTGCGGCTATGTCATCCTGCTTGAAGCGTGGGACCGGACCATCGTCAGCAGCGGATCCATTGGTCTGGACAACCGGAACTCCGTGGGGCTCTGCCTGCGCCGGCCGGGCGAGTAACCGGTGACCGGTTCGACGGAATGGGTATCGGGAGGCCGCGCCAGGATTGTCTCCTCGCGCGGCCTCCTTCGCTGACCATGCCCGACCTCGACGCGTGGATCAGACTGCCGCTCGCGGCGCTGGCCACCTGGCGGGTCACGCACCTGATCGCGATCGAGGATGGCCCCGCAGACGTCGTCGTGCGCCTCCGCACGCGCCTGGGCGACGGGCAGGTCGGAAGGATGCTGGACTGTTTTCAGTGCTTGAGCGTGTGGGTGGCCGCACCGATGGCGCTGACCGTGGCGCGCGGCCCCGCGGACTGGCTGCTGGCCTGGCTCGGGCTCTCAGGCGCCGCGTGTCTGCTCGAACGGATGACGGAGGGAGCACATCACGATGGGATGTTGCGGTCAGAAGCGGGCAGCGCTGAAGCGTTCGATCCCAACGGCGGGCACGCAACCCGTCCTCCTGTACTACACGGGGAGCACCCCCGCGAGCGTTCTGGGACCGGTCACCGGCCGGGCGTATGAGTGCTCGACCCGGCGTCGGCTTGTGGCCGTGGACGCCCGTGACGCCGAGGACCTTACTCGCGAGCTGTGGTTCCGGCTCGCCTGAGTGGTCCGCCGGTGCGCCGGATTCGCGTGCTACTGGCCGGAATGCCGCGCATGCTCCGCGACGTGTTCACGCAGGTGCTGGCGGATCAACCCGACATGGAGGTCGTCGGGGAGCTTACCGATCTGCTCGACCTGCTGCTGGCCGTACGATACAGGCACAGCGACGTCGCGATCCTCGGTCTGCGCGACGCGGAATTCCCCGGCATCTGCACGCACCTGCTGGCCGAGTATCCGCACGTCAAGATCCTGGGGGTGACACGGGATGGCCGTCGAGCCTTCGTCTACGCGTTGCGGCCTTCAAAGGTCCCCGTGGGAGAGGTGTCACCCGACGGTCTGCTGGCGGCGATTCGCGAGGCCGTCCGCCCAGACGAGAACCGGCGCCTTTAAGCCCCGTCGCGACCCCGGCGCAGCAGCCGGCGCACGCGGCTCACCAGACCGTTGCGCCGCGGCGACTCTAAGGCGTTCTGCGCGTCCACCATGGCCAGCGCCGTTTCGTAGGCCGGATCGGGCTCCGCCAACGACAGCACCTCCCCGGGCTCACGATCCATCCAGAACTGCAGGCGCTTGCCGCCGCTCGCCGGCATCGCATCCAGCTCCTCGGCACTGTCGGCCTCGGCGATGTTGACGCGCTCGATGTGCAACCCTTCTCGACCCCGCACGCGCAGACGCTTGTCGCAGGACTCTTCGAGCGCCCGCACCCATCCCGCGCCCTCGCGAAAGAGCGCACCGGCCACCTGCGGGTGCACTTCGACGAGGATCGCCGGGGCCTTTGAGGTCCTGGTCAGCTTCCGCAACTCCCGGCGCACGCGCATGGCCATCGTGTCGGGCGAGAGCACGCGTCCGCGCCCCTCACAGTACGGGCACGGGGCACGCATGATCTCCTCGAGGTCTTGGTAGACACGCTTGCGGGTGATCTCGACGAGGCCCAGCGCCGTCAGGTCGATCACGTGCAGCTTGGCGCGGTCGCGCTGGACGGCATCGTGCAGGGCATCGAGCACTTTCTTGCGGTGGTCTTCCTTCTCCATGTCGATAAAGTCGGCCAGGATGATGCCGCCGATGTCGCGCAGCGTGATCTGCCGGACGATCTCGCCCACGGCCTCCAGGTTGTTCTTGAGAATGGTGCTGGCGAGATCGGTCTTGCCTACGTACTTGCCGGTGTTCACGTCGATGACGGTCAGGGCCTCGGTCCGGTCGATCATGATGTACCCGCCGGACTTCAGCCAGACCTTGCGGCGCAGCGCGCGGTCGATCTCGCGTTCGACGCCGTACTTCTCGAACACCGGTTCGGCGTCGCGGTGCAACACGAGCCGCTCCTTCAGCTGCGGGGCAAACGACCCGAGCAGGTCGGCGACGCGGCCGTGCTCTTCGGGCGAGTCCGTGACGAAGCGGTCGACATCCTCGGTGAACAGGTCGCGGACGACGCGGCGGATCAGCTTCAAATCCTGATAGACGAGCGCCGGCGCTTTGGCCGCGCGCGCCCGCTCGAGCACCCGCTCCCACATCTGCTGAAGGAAGGCGACGTCGTCGGCGAGCAGTGCCTCCGCGGCGCCCTCGGCGGCGGTCCGGACGATCACCCCCATCCCCTCTGGCCGGATCCGGTCGGCGATCTGCCGCAGACGCTTGCGCTCGGGCTCGCTGGTAATGCGACGGCTCACGCCAGCGTAGTTGACCGTCGGCATCAACACCAGGTAGTGCGCCGGGAGCGCGACATAGGTGGTGACCCGCGCGCCCTTGCTGCCCATCGGCTCCTTGGTGACCTGCACCAGGATCTCCTGACCGGACCGCAGGCGCTCAGCGATGGCGCCCTTCCCAAACGACTCCTCGACCTCTTCGCCGTCCAGACGTTGCGAGCGGATGTCCTCGACATGGAGAAACGCATTGCGTTCCAGGCCGATATCGACAAATGCAGCGTCCATCCCGGGGAGAACGTTGTTCACCCGGGATTTGTAGATATTGCCGGCCACTGGTTCGGATCGCTCGATGAAGAGGTTGACGAGCGTCTCGTGTTCCATCACGGCCACGCGTGTCTCCGTGGCCTCGATGTTGGCGATGATCTCTCTTCCCATTCGGTTGCTCCTTGGAGGTGCCGTCTCGAGCCCGGAGTGCGGTCAGACCGGCGCTGAGCTGCCGAACTGGCCTCCCGACCGCGCCCGGATGCTCAACAGCAGCCCGACGGCGGCCAGGGTCGTCAGGAGGGACGACCCACCGTGACTCATGAACGGCAGTGGGATGCCCGTGACCGGCATCAAGCCGATCGTCATCCCTATGTTGATCACAACATGAAACGCCATCATGGTCGCGATGCCGGTGGCGACCAGTGCCCCCAGACGGTCGCGGGCCGCCGCGGCGATCTCGAGCGCGCGCCACAACCAGATCAGGTACAGCGCGAGCAGCAGGGTCGCGCCGAGCAAGCCCAGTTCCTCCCCCACCACCGTGAAGATGAAGTCGGTGTGCTGCTCCGGGATGAACCGCAGCAGGTTTTGTGTCCCTGCAAAGAGTCCCTTCCCAAACAACTGCCCCGAGCCGACTGCGATCCGGGACTGGATCAGGGCGTAGCCAGCCCCGAGAGGGTCGGCGGATGGATCGAGGAAGGCGATGAGACGTCGCCGCTGATAATCGTGCAGAAAGTTCCAGGCGAACGGGAGGATGACCAACGTGGCGCCCGCCAGACCGGCGAGCACCGGCAGGCGTGTCCCGGCCACGTACAGCATCGCCAACAGGATCGCGCCGAGTACGAGGGCCGTGCCCATATCGGGCTGGCGGACGATGAGCACCATCGGCACCGCGACGTGGAAAACATACGGCGCGAGCTCGCGCAGCCGGCGGACGGTCTTCACGGGGTCGAGATGGCGTGCCAGTGTGAGCACGATCGCGAGCTTCGCCGCTTCCGACGGCTGGAATCCCCCAAAAGGCCCGAGCACGATCCATCGCTGCGCGCCCAAGCGTGTCTCGCCCATCACCAGGACGGATGCCAGTAAGAGGATCGTCCCGGCGTAGATCGCGGGCCACGGCGAGGCCAAGCGACGGTAGTCGATGGTCGCCATGACCACCAGCGCGCCGGTGCCGAGGAGCAGGTGGAGGATTCGCGCGCGCAAGAAGGCCCCCGCCTCAGCCGATCCGTGCGTCGCCGACACCAGCACGACCACGCCGTAGACGATCAGGGCGACCGTCACCCCGATGAGCACCCAGTCGACGTCCCGGGCCCAACGCACCTTCACGGCCGGGCTCCATCGTTGGACGCCGCGAGCAATGCCTGCTGCGCGGCCGCGAAGATCGCTTTGGCGATCGGGGCGGCACTCACACCGCCGCGAAACCCGTGCTCAACGAACGCGACCACCACGAGCGCCGGACGGTCGGCAGGCGCGTACCCCGCGAACCACGCGTGCGGGATCCCTCGCGGATTCTCCGCGCTCCCTGTCTTGCCGGCAACTGCCAGACCGGGGACGGCGGCCGCAGTGCCGGTGCCCCACTCTACCGCCATCCGCAGCGCTTCGCGCAACGTCGCCAGCGCCTCGGGCGCGACCGCGAGCTTACCCGACACGACGGGCGAGAAGACCTTCACCTCAGAGCCATCGGGCGCCAGCACACGGCGCGCCAGCCGCGGGTTGACCAGCGTGCCACCGTTGACGACGGCGCTGAGCATGCGCGCCACCTGTACCGGTGTGACGACGACATACCCCTGACCGATGGCCATGTTCAGCGTGTCGCCCGGGTACCACGGTTCCTTGTAGATGCGTCGCTTCCATTCGGCGGAGGGAATCGTGCCGCTGGCCTCCGTCGGCAGATCGATGCCGGTGGGCTGAGCCAACCCCAGCATGCGCGCGTACCGGTGGAGCCGCTCATCGCCGAGCTGGCCGCCGAGGGTCCAGAACACGATGTTGCACGACACCGCCACGCCCTTCATGAAGTTGACCGGACCGTAGGCATGCAGGTCGTGGAAGATCCACCGGCCGAGCGCGAGCTGGCCGGTACAGTTGAACATCGTATCGCGGCGCGCGACGCCTTCGCTGAGCGCTGCCAGACCCGTCACGATCTTGAAGACCGACCCGGGTTCGTACGTTCCTTCCGTCGCGCGATTCAGCAGCGGGATACGCCTGTCACCGGTCAGACGTTTCCAGTTGGCGGGGCTGATACCGCCGGCGAACTGGTTGGGGTCGAAGGCCGGATGCGCCACCATCACCAGGATCTCGCCGTTGCGAGGATCCATGGCTACCACGGCCCCCGTACGGTTTCCCAGCGCCGTCTCGGCCACCGCCTGGAGGTTCGCATCGATGTTGAGGACCAACGATTGTCCGGGCTGCGCGGCCTCGCGGCTGAGCACCCGGATGGGGCGGCCTGCTGCGTCGACTTCCACGCGCTGGCGGCCATCGATGCCACGGAGCACGTTATCATACACGCGCTCGACGCCGGATTTACCGATGAGGCCGCCGGCCCTGTAGCCGGGCCTCGAGCGCAGCTCGTCCTCGGTGATCTCGCCGAGATAACCCAGCGCGTGCGCGCCGGCCTCACCGGCGAGATG